>NZ_JBYCLD010000158.1:0-5791 GCF_057473725.1 Mycobacterium sp. TH-M11
GGATCGGTCACCGTCGTCACGGCCGTGATGGTTGTCGTGCTGCTTACCGTCACCGGTGGCAGCGCGTTTCTGGGCGCCGCTGTGGTCGCCCGGCACCACGCTCAGGCGGCGGCCGACCTGGCTGCACTGGCCGCCGCGGCGCGAGTGCCAGCCGGGGCCGACGCATCGTGTGCACGGGCCGGAGCGGTGGCCCACATGATGCGGGCCGATGTGGCCGGCTGCGGTGTCGAAGACCTCGACGTCGTGGTCACCATTGAGGTCGGTGCGGGCTCATGGGGTAGGGCTCGGGCATCCGCCCGGGCGGGCCCGGCTCACAGCCCAGTCTAACCGGGGCCAGTCCAGCCGGGGCCAATCCCAACCGGGGCCAATCCAGTTAGTCTGCCAGTCCGGCTGCGGCGAGTTCGGCTGGAGTCGGCAACCTCAGCGAGACCAGTCCGGCGAAGGTGCCGGTGTCGATCTCCACCCGGTTGGCGGTCACGTGGACCGGCACCCACCCGCCGTCGTGAGCGGGCATCCGCAGCACGGCGCTGAAGGCGCCGGCGGCAAACTCGGAGTTCATCGCGGCAGCCTTGGCCTCGTCGTCGGGATGCATCCGCGGGCTGTCGGCCGTGATGCGGCGCCAGTCGTAGAACGGGCACGGCGCGTCGAGCCACTTCAGCAGCGTCCAAGTCTGCGGATCGAACAGCGCGCGGTGCACTCCCGGCTGGGCCAGACCGTGCAGAATCTGTTGGGCCAGCCGATCGGATGATGCCGGTGTCTCGGCGGGCTCGGCACGCCAATTCATGCCCCGCGCGATCATGTGTTCGCGGCCGTCGGGTCCTTCCTCGAGGGCATTGCGGGCAACGAAGCTGACTCGGATGTGGTTGCCTTGCCAATCCCGGCCGTCCCAGGTGTCACACATGGTGTGGCCTGGTTCGAATCTGACCGCCGCAGCCAGCGCCTGGCCTTCATTGGGCTTGAGATCACCCGAGGGCCAGCACTCGGCGAACGCCCGCTCCTGGGGATCGTCGAGTTTGACCTTACGGCCCATGTTGGCCAGCGACTCCGCGGTATCGGTGGCCACACCGAGGGTCATGTCCCATTTCAGCGGTCCCGGGATCGGCCGTTCCGGCGGTTCGTCGGAGTGGGGTCCGCTCCAGACGTGCACTCCGTGGATGCGCCCGTCGTTCATCACGACCGGCTCGGTGCGGATCACCCGGGCCTTTTTGGGGGTGATGCTGACCAGACCTTGGCTGGTTTGTATCGACTCCGCGATCGCGGACTGGATGGCGGCGCGGGCGGGGGTGCGCTTCAAAAACGTTGTTATCGGTATCAGGTCGTGCAGTCGACGGCCCACTGCCACCACGGCCGGTTCTCGGCCCAGCGTTTCCACGAGCAGCCAGTCGTCTGTCATAGGTCAGTAGTTTAGCTGCGGTGCGACGGATAACCCGTTGCGTCACTGTCGAATCCATGGGGTGTTGCCTGAGATCAACCTGTGGGTCTTACTGACATGCGAGTCACCAACTTGCACAGGTTGCCGGCCGAAAGGTATTTTCCTGCTGCGACGATCGACGAACGGTTTCGGCCGGGTGCATCTGGCTGCAGAAGTGCGGAGCGCGTTTTCGATGCAGCCGCTGCGAAATCATCGCCATGTGGACGTCGACCGGTCGAGGGGTCGGTCGTCATCCGTATGATCAGTTGCCGTTTGCCAGCGCGCTGATAACCAGACGCAACACCCGTACTGCACCGGCCTTGTCCAGCGGATCGTTGCCGTTGCCGCACTTCGGCGATTGCACGCACGACGGACATCCCGCCGGGCACTCGCACGCATCGATCGCCGCCATTGTCGCGCCCAGCCACGTGTTCGCCTGTCGGAAACCCTGTTCGGCGAATCCGGCTCCGCCTGGAAAGCCGTCGTAAACGAAAACGCTTGGTAGACCATCGGGTTCGGGGCCGACGGCAGCGGACAATCCGCCGATGTCGCCGCGATCGCAGCTGGCCACAAGTGGAAGCAGGCCGATCGCGGCGTGTTCGGCGGCGTGCAGCGAGCCTGGTATCTGCGTCGGTTCGATGCCGTTGCGGTGCAATGCCTCTGGTGTAATGGTGTACATCACAGCGACAGTGTGCAAAGTCTGCGGCGGCATGGTGAGCTCGATAAAATCGATCACCTCGCCGTTGAGGCGGCGGCGCAGATAGCCCACGATCTGGTGGGTCACGCTGACCGGGACCAGGCCCAAGGTCACCGGCCCGAAAGTCCGGCGTTCTCCGCGCCCGGTCACGTTGATGTCGGTCAGTTCTCTTGCGAAGGTGGCATATCCGGGGTCCTCGGCGTGGACGAACGCCATCCCCTGGTCGAAGTCCAGAGAGTCGACGATGTAGCTCTCGCCCTGGTGCAGATACACCGCGCCGGGATGCACCGAGGCGGCGGCGCGACCGGTGTCGGCAGTACCCAGCAGTCGGCCGGTATCGCTTTCGACGATCACCACCTGACCGGCAGACGACCCCCGAATGTCCACTGCCGGGTGAGGATCCACGCCCGGGGCCGGATAGTACTTGCCGCCCCGCCGTCGCAGCAGTCCATCGTCGACTAACGCACCGACAACCGCTTCGGCCTTCAGCAACCGTACTTCGGCATCGTCAACAGGTAATTCCGTTGCTGCGCAGAGCAATTGCGGGCCGAGGATATACGGATTGGAGGGGTCGACCACGACCCGCTCGATCGGCTTGTCCAGCAGTGCCGCGGGGTTGTGCACCAGGTAGGTGTCCAGCGGATCGTCGCGGGCGACCAGCAGCACCAGCGCGCCCTGTCCGCGTCTGCCGGACCGGCCGGCCTGTTGCCAGAACGACGTGACCGTGCCGGGAAAGCCGGCCAGCACCACCGCATCCAAACCGGCGATGTCGATGCCTAGCTCCAGGGCATTGGTGGTGGCCAGGCCGCGTAACCGCCCGTCGAGCAGCGCCTGTTCCAAGGCGTTGCGGTCCTCGGGTAGGTACCCGGCGCGATACGACGCCACGGTCTCGGTCAGTTCTGGAGCGATGTCCTCCAGTCGTGCTCGGGTCGCCAACGCGGTCAGTTCCGCGCCACGACGCGACCGGACGAAGGTCAGGGTGCGCGCGCCTTCGGCGACCAGATCGGCCATCACCCGCGCTGCTTCGCTGCCCGCGGACCGTCTCACCGGAGCCCCGTTTTCACCTACCAGGTCGTCGCGCAGCGCCGGCTCCCACAATGCCACCGTTCGAGCGCCCTGGGGCGAGCCGTCGTCGGTGACTTCCGCGACAGGTTGGCCGATGAGTTCAGCAGCCGTCGCGCCCGGCGCGGACGTCGTTGCGCTAGCGAAGATCACGGTCGGCGGACCCGCGGGGCCGGCGGAGTAACGCTCACACAATCGGAGCAGGCGCCGCAGTACCATAGCCACGTTTGATCCGAAAACGCCTCGATAATAGTGACATTCGTCGACGACGACAAAGCGGAGGTTGCGCAGGAACATTGCCCAGCGGGCGTGATTGCGCAGCAACGCCAGGTGGACCATATCCGGATTGGAGAACACCCACCGCGACCGCTCGCGCGCAAAACGACGTACCTCGCCTGCGCTGTCGCCGTCGTATGCGGTCGGAGCGACGTCGCGCAGTCGCGGAACGGCCGCTGTCATCGCGTGGGCGGTCCGTAACTGGTCGTGGCCAAGCGCTTTCGTCGGCGAGATGTAGAGCGCGCGGGCCCGCGGATCGGTTGCCAACGCATTGAGGATGGGGAGTTGATAGGCCAGCGATTTCCCGGATGCCGTGCCAGTACTGATAACAATGTGATGCCCGTTGTGCGCGAGGTCGGCGGCTTGAACCTGATGTGTCCACGGTGAACTGACGCCACGATCGGTGAATGCTCGCAGCACATCGGGTTCAACCCAGCTCGGCCAAGGCTGTTGGCGGCCATGCCGTGCCGGTAACTCGGCGACATGACGTAGCGGATGTTCCCCCGTCTCGACCCCTGCGACCGCGGCGGCGAGCAACTCACTACCGAACGTCACCACGAGCAAGCGCCTCCTGATCCGGACCGATCACCTGAAACCGTGACCGATGGCCCCGTTGCGACCGATGGTCTAGATGCCGCGTTTCAATTGTTCACCCAGTGGTAGCTCAAAAGCCCGACTGAGGCTGTTGCTGTGGCGATGAACATGGTTGACTGTTTGCGGTCGCAGCTTCTGTGTTCGTGTCAAACTTTCGCAGGATCGACGTTGCGGCCGCGGTTCCTGCGAGGTTGTAGGTCGGGTGAAGTTCCGGCGACTCAGCAAGGTCTAGCGGTCGGAACGGGCCCGGAGCATCGAGGTGATGCTCCGCACCCGAGTAGTAAAGGAAAGATCGAGAAATGCCACAGGGAACTGTGAAGTGGTTCAACGCGGAAAAGGGATTCGGCTTCATCGCCCCCGAAGACGGTTCGGCCGACGTGTTCGTCCACTACACGGAGATCCAGGGAAGCGGCTTCCGCACCCTCGAAGAGAACCAGCGCGTCGAGTTCGAGGTCGGACAGAGCCCCAAGGGTCCCCAGGCCACCGGCGTCCGCGCCGTCTGAGCGATTAGCAACGATACCCCTCGCACCGCTCCCATTACCGGGTTCGGACGGGGGGTTTTCGTTGTGGACACCTCCGCACGCCGTGCCGTGCGTCGCGGCCCGGACTTGATGGACCGACTCCTCCTTCCGCCGCGTTGCGGCGCGCATCGTCGTCGGCCCGGACTTGATGGACCGACTCGCCCCCTCGCCGCGTTGCGGCGCGCATCGTCGTCGGTGGGACGCCTACTGTCGTTGACGTGATCCAGCTGTCGTTCTTCTCGGCCGAGTCGGTACCGCCTGCGGTCACCGACCTCGCCGGGGTGCTCGCGGCGGCCGGCCAGATCGTGACAGTCGGCAGTGGGGCCCGGCTGTCGGTGGTGGTCGATCGGGCTTGGCGAGCCGAGGCTCTTGGCCAGATGATCGACGACGCCGGATTGTCGGCCGAGATCACCCAGACCGACGAACACACGCCGCTGGTGCGCACCGAGGTGGACGCCCGGTTGCGTCAGATGGCCGGCGAGTGGACGCGCGGCGCGGTGAAGACCGTCCCCCCGTTGTGGCTGCCCGGCCCGCGCGAATTGCGCGCGTGGATTTTGGCGGCCGGCAGCCCAGACGCCGACCGATACCTGTTGGGACTGGACCCGCACGCCCCGGATACTCATTCGCCGTTGGCGTCGGCGTTGATGCGCGTCGGGATTGCGCCGACCCTGATCGGCACCCGGGGGGCCCGTCCCGCACTGCGAATCAGCGGCCGACGCAGGCTATCGCGCCTGGTAGAGAACGTCGGGGAACCTCCCGACGTCGGCGAGGCGTTGCCATTCTGGCCACACGTCTAGCGGCAATAAGACGAGCCGCTTACGGGGGGTCGGTTTGCGTCGGCCCATCTCGGGTGCCACATTGTCAGGTGTCTACCGGCCGAATGGCACCGTAGATTGACGCTGGCTGAACGCGGAAACATCCGTCCGCGCGGCCTGCAGGGGAAGACGAAGGCATGAAAGTGAGCGTAATTAAAGGTGGCTGACGGCGACGGGAATGGCGCCACGCGGCGACTTGTCATTGTCGAGTCGCCGACCAAAGCGCGCAAATTGGCCGGTTACCTGGGCGCCAATTACATCGTCGAGTCGTCTCGAGGGCACATTCGTGACCTGCCGCGGGCGGCGGCCGACGTGCCCGCGAAATACAAGTCTGAGCCCTGGGCCCGGCTCGGGGTGAACGTCGACCACGACTTCGAGCCGCTCTACATCATCAGCCCGGACAAGAAGAGCACCG
>NZ_JBYCLD010000159.1:0-1866 GCF_057473725.1 Mycobacterium sp. TH-M11
GCCAATGTCGTCCAACTTGACCGAGCGGACGCTCACCGCGGCCGTACAGCGGACGTTCGACGACTGCACCGACGCGCGATTTCGCGAGCTGTTCCAGGGTCTGATCCAGCACCTGCACGACTTCGCCCGGGAGGTGCGCCTGACCGGCGACGAATGGTTCGTCGCCATGGATTTCCTCGAGCGGGTGGGCAAAATGTCGACCCCGACACGCCAAGAGGTGGTGCTGCTCTCCGACATCCTGGGGTTGAGCATGCTGATCGACAAGATCAACCAGCAGACCGATTCGTCTACCACCGACTCCGCCGTGCTCGGGCCGTTCTTCGTCGAGGGTCGTCCGATGGCCGACAACGGATCCGACATCTCCGACGGCGTCACCGGTACACCGATGTTCGTCTCCGGACGGGTCGTCGACGACACCGGGCACCCGATCGTCGGCGCGAAAGTCGACACGTGGCACAGCGACGGCGAGGGCCGCTACGACGTTCAGCAGACCGAGAAATTGCACGACCACGTCGCCATGCGGGCATTGCTGACCACCGACGACGGCGGGCGGTTCTGGTATCGATCGGTGACGCCGCGGTTTTACCCGGTGCCCACCGACGGCCCCTGTGGTGAGATCCTGAGCGCCGCAAACCGTTCGCCGATGCGGCCGCAACACGTGCACTTCTGGTTCAACGCCGACGGCTACCGGCCGCTGATCACCCAACTGTTCTGGCGTGAGGACCCCTACCTCGGACACGACGCCGTCTTCGCCGACCAGGACTCGCTGACGGCCGATTTCGTGCGGCACGGCCCGGGGACTGCCCCGGACGGAACGACGGTCGACGAACCGTTCGTGACCCTGGACTGGACCTTCGCCATGGCGCCGAATAGCCCAGGCGCCGAATAGCCCCGAAAGGACAGCGATGTCACGTATACCGCTCGTCGCCGTGGAGCGGCAGCCCGAGCCGATCCGCGAATTCATGGCACGCCGGGGCGCGCTCAACGCGTTTCGGATGCTGGCCAACGCCCCCGAGGTGTTCGCCGGCTGGGCACAGCTGCTCGACGAGTTGTCCGACAGTCCCACCTTCACCGTGCGGGCGCGAGAGCTGGTCATGTTGCGGGTGGCCCGACTGCAGAATTGCCGTTACGAGCTCAGCCGCCACATCGGCATCGCCCAGGATGCGGGTTTCACCGAGCAGCAGATCAGCGCGGTCGTCGAAACCGATGACTTCGATGAATTCGATGACACCGAACGCCTGCTGCTCGAGGTGGTCACTGAACTGTGCGCCACGCGCCGGCTCGGCGATGCGTCGTTTGCCAAGGCCCGCAGCGCCTTCAGCGACGAAGAGCTCACCGAATTGCTGATGCTCGTCAGCTGCTACTACGGACTTGCGTTGGTGCTCAACGCGGCTGACCTGGAGGTCGAAGCCCGATGACACGAATCGGCTACCGCGAGCCGGCCGACATGGGGCCACGGGCTCGTGAATTGACCCAAGCCCGCGGCAATCTCAACGTCTATCGGACGCTGGCCAACGCCGACAAGGTATTCACCGGCTGGATGGTGGCGGGTGACGCCGCCCTGAGCAGCCCGACACTGCCAACCCGGCTGCGCGAACTCGTCGTGCTGCGCACGGCCTACCTGATGGACTGCGGCTACGAGCTCGGCCAGCATCGCGACGTCGCCCGCACCGCGGGTGTCAGCAACGCCGAGATCGACGCTGTGCTGTCCGAGAATAGCTGGCAGACATACCCATTCGAGGAAAGCGAAATCGCGGCTCTTCAGCTGACCACCGAACTGCTGACCACCCGCAGCGTTGCCACCGACACCTTCGAACGCGTACACGGAGCGCTTGGTTCGCCGGCATGCGTCGAGGTGCTGATGGT
>NZ_JBYCLD010000160.1:0-4494 GCF_057473725.1 Mycobacterium sp. TH-M11
TTCTGGGCTCAGGTGTGCTGGCCGGTCGCCGACGCGGCCGGAGCGCCCGCGCCGGGGCCTGCACCAGGAGTAGCACCGAGGTGCGCCTGCATGTCAGGAATCATGGCGCGCAGCTGAGCGCCCCAGTACGGCCAGTCGTGCGTGCCGTTGGCGTCGAAGTTGAACACCGCGTTGTTGCCGCCGGCCGCCTTGTAGGCGTCTTCCCACTTGATGTTGCTGGTCCGCACGAAGCCCTCGAGGAACTTGGCCGGCAGGTTGTCGCCACCAAGGTCCGACGGCTTGCCGTTACCGCAGTACATCCACACGCGGGTGTTGTTGGCGACGGTCTTGCTGACGTTGAGCAGCGGGTCGTTACGCGCCCACGCCGGGTCTTCCTTGGGCCCCCACATGTCGGCGGGCTTGTAGCCGCCGGCGTCACCCATGGCCAGACCGATCAGCGACGGCCCCATGCCCTGCGAGGGGTCCATCAGACCGGAGAACGAGCCGACCTCGATGAACTGCGCGGGGTGGTAGTTGGCCAGGTTCAGCGCCGAGGCGCCGGCCATCGACAGGCCGACCGCAGCGCCACCTTCTTGCTTGACGCCCTTGGACGCCAGGAACGCGGGCAGCTCGCTGGTGAGGAACGTCTCCCACTTGTAGGTCTGGCAGCCGGCCTTGCCGCACGCCGGCTTGTACCAGTCGGTGTACCAGCTCGACTGGCCTCCCACCGGCATGATGGCGGACAGGCCGGACTGGTTGAACCACTCGAACGCGGGGGTGTTGATGTCCCAGCCGTTGAAGTCGTCCTGCGCACGAAGACCGTCGAGCAGGTAAACGGCGGGCGAGTTGGCGCCACCGCTCTGGAACTGGACCTTGATGTCACGCCCCATGGCTGCCGATGGCACCTGCAGGTACTCGACGGGCAGACCCGGCCGGGAGAACGCGTTTGCGTCCGCGGTCTGGCCCACGACGCCGATCAGGCCCGGCAGCAAAGCCGCCGCGGCAGCCCCTAGCGCGAGCCGGCGCGGCAAGCCATTTGCCGCGCCGCGAAACCTGTCAACAAGCCTCATTCTTGCTTCCTTATTCATTGTCGGGCCCAACTATGTGGGTCGGACTGCATCGCCCTGATTGCCGGCTTTTCAGTGGGCCGCTGCTTGGCCCGCATCGTTGCCGAGCGCGCCGGCCTGGATGTCCGGCTTCCAGCAAGTCATTCGGACCTGCGTTGAAGCCGGACGGCGCAGCTGTGCTTTCGTAGTCAACCACATGTCGCGGTCTGAACTCTCATCGACGTAGGCCCACAACCGGGCCTCCGGCTGCGTGCGGACCCGCTCATTTCGGCTGCGGACCACCACGCTGTGAATGTGCCGACGAGCGGTTGTTCGCCGGTAAGACTACATATTCGGCATTGCTGGACGCTAATCGGGCCGTGGCGCGCCGGGCGCACCAAATCGATGCGAAAAATTCTTCTGCCATCACTCACGGCCTTGAGCTATGGCCCGGTGGCGGGCACCCCGGCGTAGGGCGGCCGGGCGAACGGCGGGCCGCTCGACTCCGGCACCGCCAAGCCGCACCTGATCAGCTCGTAGCGCGGGACGCGGTCGATACGGTAGCGGGTGAACTGCACCGAGTGCAGCAGGTTGGAGAAGAAGCGGTGGAAGTTCATTGGTCCGCGCACCGAATTCAGCACCTGCTGGGTGCCCTCGCATTTCAGCGCCGCCTCGGCCTGCTGGACGAAGTTCTGGTCCAGGTAGGCCGGCACACCCGGATACCACTTCACCCATGGCCCGTCCGCGATCACCCAGTCCGGGAAAAGGTTTTTATCGTGCCCGATGCGGCCGTGCTGCAATCGCGCGGTGTGCGCTGCCAGCGGATTGGCCAGCCCGATCTGGTCGATCACCCGGACGTCGAGCCCGACGTTCATGCCGACCATGCCGAGGTTGGTGAAAAAGACGGCGTGCGGGCCGTGTTGCGGTGGCGGGCCATCCTTGGGTGGGATCGGCGGGACAAGATCCCACTGGTCGTAATTGCCCGACGGCAGCAGCAGCGCGCCCTCCGGGGTGTTGTTGAGGGCCACCAGAATGGCGCGCATCCGGGGATAGTCCAGATAGTCGGCGGCGGTCAGCGGATGCGCGTGACCCGTTGCCTGGGCGTAGAACCGCCGCTCGTCGACGATGCCGCTGTAGCCGACCCGGGTGGCGCCGTCGCCCAGCCCGGGCGAATTGGCCGCCCACAGCGCCCAGCCCGCCACCGACATCCACAACGCGCTCACCGCGCCGGCCAGCCAATAGCCGGCCTCGCGCGACAGCCGGGTCCCCTCGGGCACCACCACCGGCACCACCGCGACCGGCGCGAGCAGACATAGCAGCGGGGCCAGCAGTACTCGGCCGTGCATGAAGTCGCCGCCCTGGCGGATCCAGTAGAGCGCCTGCACCAGCCCGCTGACCACGATGAAAATCACGACCGCCGCCGGACTCTGCACTGTCCGCGCCAGCGGGCCACCACCCGGAGCCGTTGTGGCGGTGCCCGACTCGCCGTTATGACGGCGCGCGGAGACCCACAACAGCAGGCCCAGCCCCGTCAACAGCAGCATCGGCACCCACAGCACGTAGGGACCGTTGAAGTTCGTCAGATAGATCAGGCCCTGCGACCACTTGTCGCCGCCGGCGTCCTTGGCCAGGGCGGTGCCGGGAAACAGCAAGCCGTAGTAGCCCATTCGGAAAATCTGGTAGCCCACCGGCAGCAGCCCACCGGCCACCACGATCCCCAGTCGGCGCCGCCCGGTCCGCTCGGCCATCAGCATCATGATCAACGCGCCACCGCCGATCAGCGCCAACTCGGGACGCACCAGCACGCTGCAGCCGGCCACAAACGCCAGCGCGAGCGTGAACACCCGTCCCGCTGGGCGGCCCTTCTTGGCCTGGGACCAGCAGACCATCATCCACCAGAGCAGTCCGAGATAGGCCGTCACCAAACCGCTTTCGAGACCGGAGGTGGCGAAGTCGCGCGCCGGCGGCACGGCGATGTAGACCAGCGCGCCGGCCGGCAAGATGATCGCACGGCGGCCGACCAGGCTGGGCGCGAACAACCGGCCGGTGCCCAGCATCAGCATCGCCAGGCCGGCCAGACTCAGGCCCAGCGCCAGCGCCAGCGCCACGTATTCCAGTTGCAGCGGCCGGGTCAGCATGCTGACCGCGTATTCCAGATAGGTCCACACCACTGAGGTGTTGGCCTCGACCCGCTCGCCGGAGTTGAACACCGGACCGTTGCCCGCCAACAGATTTCGGACGGTGCGCAACACGATCAGGCCGTCGTCGGCGATCCATCGCCGTTGCCAGGCGCCCCAGCCGAACAGTGCCGCGACCACGGCGACACTGCTCCACAGGCTGACCCGGACCGTGACGTCGTAGGGGAACGACGCGCTGCTGACCGGCTTGAGCGCCGGCCAGCGCGAGCGCGTTTCTGGACTGGCGTCAGCCGAGGATGACAGCGACACCAATGGTCCCGATCCAGGCCAGGAACAACACCTGCAGCACCCGGTCGCGCAGCGCGATCTCCTCGGGCTCGCCGGCCACACCGCCGTCCACGTCCACCGCGTAGCGCAGGATCGCGATGGTGAACGGCACCATCGACACCACGAACCAGCCGGCCCTGCCGTGGTCGCGTTCGAAGGCCCACAGCCCGTAGCAGACCACCACCGCGGTGGCCGAGAGTGTCCAGACGAACCGCAGGTAGGTGCTGGTGTAGTTCTCCAGCGATTTGCGGATCTTGGCCCCGGTGCGCTCGGCCAACTGCAGCTCGGCGTAACGCTTGCCGGCCGCTTGGAACAATGAACCGAACGCCAGCACCAGCAGGAACCACTGCGAAAGCTGGATATTGGCGGCGGCTGCACCCGCGATGCCCCGAAGCAGATACGCCGACGAGACGATGCTGATGTCAATCACCGCTTGGTGTTTGAGCCCGAAGCAGTAACCGAGCTGCATGACGATGTAGACGGCCATCACCAGCGCGAGGTTGGGGTTGAGCCCCCACGACACCCCCAGCGACGCCGCGCCCAGCACGACCGCCAGCGTGTAGGCCAGCCACTGCGGAACCACACCCGCGGCGATCGGGCGGTGTTGCTTGGTGGGGTGTTGCCGATCGGCCTCGACGTCACGGGCGTCGTTGATCAGGTAGATGGACGACGCGGCCAGACAGAACACCACGAAGGCGATCGCGACCTGACCCGGGACCCTGGCCCAGTCGTGGTGGACGTCGGTGCCCCATGCTGACAGCGGAGCCGCCGCAACCAGGATGTTCTTCAGCCACTGCCGCGGACGCATCGCCTTGACCACGCCGACAACGACGTTGGGCGGCGGCCCGGCCACCTTCTCGTCTACCTCGCTGCTCATCCTCACGCTCCACCTGTCATGCGACGATCAACCTCGGCCGCTACCGCCGCGACGGCCGCGCCGACCACCACACCGGCGGCCACGTCGCTGGGATAGTGCACGCCGAGCAGCATCCGGGAGAGCACCA
>NZ_JBYCLD010000161.1:0-6262 GCF_057473725.1 Mycobacterium sp. TH-M11
CCGGCAGGCCGGCGTCGGCCAGCAGTTGGCTGGACCGGTGCCGCGTGGTCTGCCAGCCGCGGGCGTCCAGGTAGGGCGCGACGTCGTGGCGTTCGCCGCTGAACCAGAGGTCGTCGATGCGCGCGTCGAGCCCGTGCTCGCGCCACTTCTGAGTCGCGGCATGCACGACCTCCTGCGATTCCGGTGTGCTCAAGAAGATCTCGACAACCAGTCGACTGCCCTGCGCGCTGAGGTCGGTGATGTTGTCCAGCAGGCGATCCTGGGCTTCGGGCGGCAGGAAGGCCAGCAGTCCTTCGGCAAGCCACGCGGTGGGCCGATCGGCGTTGAAGCCGGCGTGCCGCAGGGCCGCGGGCCAGTCGTCGCGCAGATCGATCGGCACGGCCCGCACATCGACTGTGGGCTCGGCCCCCACCGCGGCCAGGGTCGCGGTCTTGAAATCCGTCACCTGCTGCTGGTCGATCTCGAACACCACCGTCCCGGTGGGCCAGGACAGCCGGTAGCCACGGGCATCGAGGCCGGAGGCCAGCACCACCACCTGGCGGATACCGGAGGCGGTCGCATCGGACAGAAATTGGTCGATCAGCCGGGTGCGCACCGCCAGCAGGTCGGTCATCGGCTGCATGCCCCACGGGTGGCCGGGGATGTCGACATCGTCGGCGCTGACCTCGCCGTTGGCCCAGCGAGTGAAGAAATCGACGCCGACCGCCCGTACCAGTGGCTCCGCAAAGGGGTCGTCGATCAGCCCCGCCCGGGTGGCTCGGGCCCGGCCCGCGGCCACCATGGTGGCGGTGGCCCCCACGCTCGTTGCCAGATCCCAGGTGTCGTTCTCGGAGCGCGCCATGACAGCCAGGGTAGCCATCCGAGGCTGGGAAGCGCCTGGTGATAACTGCGCCGAGTGCGATTAGGCACCTCACCTGCAGACGATGCGTCCCAACAGCCAGGCAGGCACATCCGCTTTGCGCATTGACCTAACATCGCTGGGTGACCGAATCGCGTTCGATGGCCGATCAGGCTGGGCTCGCCGTCGAGGCCTGCTGCGAATCAGGGCACGGGCATGGGCCTGCCGTCGCGCACGACATCCGGTGGCAGCACCGGGCAAGGTGGGCGTACCGGCTGGCCTGGGTCAGCATGGCCGCGATGCTCGCCGAGGGTGTGGTCGGGCTGTGGCAGGGGCTGTCGGTCGGCTCGATCGCTTTGACTGGGTGGGCGCTGGGCAGCCTGCCCGAGGCGCTGGCCAGCGCGATGGTGGCCTGGCGATTCTCCGGTTCGCGCACCGCGTCGGCGACTGCTGAGCGTCGCGCGCAGATCGGTGTCGCGTGGTCGTTCTGGCTGACCGCGCCCTACATCGCCGCCGAATCCATCCACCATCTGCTCGACCGGCGCGACGCCGAGACCTCGATGATCGGCATGGCGTTGACGGCTGCCTCGCTGGTGTTGATGCCGATTCTGGGCCGCGTCAAACATTCGCTCGCCGATCACCTCCACTCGGCGGCCACTGCGGGCGAGGGAACACAGAACTATCTGTGCGGCGCGCAGGCGGCGACGGTGCTGGTCGGTCTGTCGGTCGCGGCAATCTGGCCGAGTATCTGGTGGTTCGACCCGGCGATCGGACTGGGTATCGCCGCCACCGCGATCTGGCAGGGCGTCAAATCCTGGCGCGGCGAGGACTGCTGCTGACTCAGCCGTGCCGAAAGCCCTTGCCGGACCGGTCGAGTGGGTCGGGATCCAACCCCAGGAACTCCGCCCGTAGCCGGTCCCACAGCTCCAGCTGGGAAAAGGCGGGCTCGTCGCGCAGCTGAGTCGTCGGTGGGCAGTGGCCAGACCTGTTCTCGCCCATTGTCTTCGGTGGTCTGGACGACAGGGCTAAAGTCGATCATCGCGGCTCCTTTCCGGCACCCGGTCGAGGGCGCAATCTCCGCAGAGCCCGCCATCAGGCGTGCGGTAATACAAACAGCAACTGGTGCGGCGGTAGTCGTGCTCGCCGAAACGGACCGCGTCGCTCAATCGTGGGTCGGCACAGATGCGGCGAGCGAGTTCTGATCCCGACGTGGTGGCACGGTCGCGGTCGAACACCCGCGCCGCGCCGAGCAAGGCGGACGCCGAGTTGCCCTGCAGCAGCCTCGCCGAGATCGGACCGATGCGGCGCAGCGCCTTGGCCAGCGGCGTGAGATGCCGGTCGATCACCATGTCGGCGAGTGCTGGGCCGAGACCGTCGCTGCGCCGCGACCCGGGGCGTTCGAGGTGCAGCGCGATCTGCCCGTCGTTCTGGCGGAACAGCAGGCGTTCGGGCGGCAGATCGACGAGCAGGCCGTGGCCTACGGCGGTACCCACGCCGATCGACCATAGCCGTGCGGCGAAGCCCAGGAAAAACGTCGACGCCGCCACCCGTTGCTCGCTGACCTCCATCCGGGTCTGGATCTGGCCGATGGTCGCGGCCAGCAGTGCGGGGTCGTCGTAGAGGCGCGCGACGGGGTGCCAGCCCTCGTTCAGTGGTCCGGTGCCCACGGCGAAATAGGAACTGACGTCGCTGATGTCTGCGAGCGCTGTGAGCGCCGCCGTACCGCCGAAAGGCATTATTTCACCGGCCTTCCCGCGCAGGATTCCACCCAGTCCCGCACCGGCTTCCTACGTCGTCGCCTTACCGGGGGAGTGTCGCACGCCGGGCATTCAGCCCGCCCCGGCGCTCAGCGCGTCCACCGCCGCGTCGATGCTCGGGACCACCGCCGGACCGTGTCGGGCGACGAGTTGGCCCAGCGAGCGGGCGAGGTGCGGCCCCACCGCGCCCGCTAGCAGCACCTCTTCGCCGATTACGATGCCGCCGACCACGTGTGCCGCCAACAGCCTGGCGTCGGACGTCACCTGGTAGCGCCAGTCTCCGATGTGCAACCGTGCGGGTTGTGAGGAGAACATGCCCCGCTTGGCGGCGGTGTGCGTGACGCCGGGCACGGCGGCAAAAACGTTGATCACCAAAGCTATTCCACCCGGACCCGCCAATGCGTGACTGACAGTGCGGCTGACCCGTTCGGCGTCGAACTCCGCCATCAGTCGTTCATGGTGAGCACGAATTGTGGCGTGATCGTCTCGGGTGTGCCGCTGCGGCGCACGGCCGTGCCGGCAGCGTAGAACTCAACGGTGTGGTAGCCCCAGGCGTAGTTCTGGATCTTGAAGTGAACGCCGACTACCCCGGATGCGCCGTCGCGCTCGGCTTCGCTTTGCATGCGCGACATCGCCAGTTCGCGCGCTTCATAGTTGCCCTGCGTCCACTGTGGCATTTCGGTGTTTCGGCCCATCTGTCGCAAGGTCTGCATAAACCCCTGCGCGGCAACGTGAAAGACGCAGTTACCCATGACGAAAGCCACCGGGGCCCAGCCCGACCGAAGCAGGGTTGCCATATCTTGCCCGGACAGGTGACTGGAGAAGGCCTGCCCGTTGCTGCGCTTGAACTCCCCCGGCTTGGGGGTGTAGCGCACCGCGGTTCCGACCGCGATGAACTCCAGGTGCTCGGCTTCACCGCCGTGCTGTCGCCATTCGAGGCGGACACCGACGACGCCGTCGGCG
This sequence comes from Mycobacterium sp. TH-M11, assembly GCF_057473725.1. Lineage (NCBI taxonomy): Bacteria > Bacillati > Actinomycetota > Actinomycetes > Mycobacteriales > Mycobacteriaceae > Mycobacterium > Mycobacterium sp. TH-M11. The sequence goes on from NZ_JBYCLD010000161.1 coordinate 3,559, forward strand.
CCCAGCGCGTCGGCCTCGGCTTGCATGCGGGCCATCGCATTCCAGCGCGCCCGATACGTCGCCTCGGTGAGCACCGGTAGCTCGGATTGCTGCCGGATGCCGGTGAATTGGTAGCCGACGTGGTAGACCGAGACGCCCATCACAAGGTCGAGCGGTTCGAACCCGGCGCCATGCAGGAGCGCGAATTCGTTGATGGACAGGTCCGAGGTGAATACCCGGTCGGCGTGCGAGAGCCGTTCACTGGCAACGGGGTCGAGCGGGGTCGATGACATGCGCACATCGTACGAGTTCGACGCCCGACGGAGCGTTGTTCACTCCAAGCGGTACCGAATCAGGCGTGAACTGTTCGCGACGACGGCCACCGACGAGGCATTGTGCAGGATCGCCGCGAGCACCGGTGACAGTGCGCCCCCGACGCCGATCAGCAGCCCGACGGCGTTGACCGCGATCGACATGCCGTAGTTCTGCCGGATGACCTCGACCGCGCGGGTGCCCAGATCACTGACGTCGAGCAGTCGGCGCAGGTCGTCGTTGGCCAGCGCCACGTCGGCGGTCTCGACCGCGACGTCGGTGCCGGCCAGGCCCATCGCGATGCCGATGTCGGCCGCGGCCAGCGCTGGCGCGTCATTGATTCCGTCGCCGACCATGCCGACGATGTAGCCCTCGTCCTGCAGTTGGCGTACCACCTCGAGCTTGTCCTCGGGCAGCACTTCGGCGCGCCACTCGTCGATGCCCAGCTCGGCCGCAACGACTTTCGCGATGTCGGCGTGATCGCCGGTGAGCATCACGATGCGGTGAATCCCGTTGGCGCGCAGCTCTTTCAGCACGTCGGGCGCCTCGGTACGAATCTCGTCGCGCAGGCTGATCAGCCCGACCAGGGTGTCGTCCACGGCGAGCAGCAGCGGGGTTTCGGCTTGCCGGCGCAGTTTGTCGACCCAGTCCGAGGCTTCGCGAGAGACGGCGACGTTCTCCGCACGCAGCAGCGAGGGACTGCCCAGCAGCAGCGTCCGGCCGTCGGCCCAGGTGCGCATGCCGAGGCCGACCAGTACTTCGCACTCCTCGTGCGGCGGAATGATGATGCGACGTTCTTCGGTGGAGCGGATCACCGCCTCGGCAAGCGGGTGCCGCGAGTGCAACTCGGAGCTCGCGGCGTAGGCAAGCACCTGCTCAGGCTGCCAATCATCATGTAGCGCAATGATATTGGTCACCACTGGTCGGCCGACCGTGAGGGTTCCGGTCTTGTCGAAGACGATGGCGTCCACTCGGCCGGCCTGTTCGAGATGCGACCCGCCCTTGATCAGAATGCCGCGCCGCGCACCGTTGCCGATCGCCGCGCTGATCGCCGTCGGGGTTGATAAGCCGACCGCGCATGGGCAGGCGATCAGCAGCATGGTCATCGCGCGACGGACGTCACCGGTCAGCGCGAGTGTGACGGCGGAGACGATGAATGAGATCGGCACGAAGCGGCGAGAGAAATTCTCGCCGACGGTCTGGATCGGCGCGCGATCGTGCTGGGCTTCCTCGACGCGGGAGATGATGCGCCCGATCGCGGTCTGGTTGCCGACCGCGCGGGCACGGATCACCAGCCGACCGCGCAGCACCACCGAGCCGGCGTGGATCGCCGCTCCGGCGACGATGCTGACCGGCAGGGTCTCCCCGGTGATCGCGGACTGGTCGACCACCGCCTCGCCCTCGACTACCTCGCCATCGATCGGTATCGCCACGTGGTCGTGGACGACCACGTCGTCGCCGATCTGGACGCTGTCGATCGGCACCTGAACTTCGTTACCGTCATCGAGGCGGACCCACGCGGTGTCGGCGTTGCCGCGCAACAGATCCGAGATCGCCCGCCGGGTTCGGCGCAGCGTCAGGTCCTGCAGGTACTCGCCGATATTCAACAGCCACAGCACGGTCAGCGCGACCACGTTCTCCCGCAGGACCAGGCTGGCGACGGTCGCGGCGGTCACCAATGCGTCGGTGCCCGCGCGGCCGGATCGCAGTGAGCGCAGTGCGCCGCGCAGGAACGGGTATCCCATGAAAATTGTTGCGCCCGTGGCGACCAACTGCCCCGACGGACCCAGCAGCGGGGGACGGTTGAACCCGTAACGCCGGATGCCCAGCAGAGCCAGGACCGTCCCGCCGATCGCCATGCGCAGGATCTCGGTGTTACGGATGTCCGATGATCGTGGGGTGCGAGCCGGAATAAGCTCGGCGGCAACGTGTTCGGCTTCGGCGATGGCCGCGAGCAGCTCGGCGCGGTCGCAGCGCTTCGGGGAATACCACACGACGACTGAGCCGGTGTGCGGGTAGGCGTGCACGGCGCGTACTCCGTGCCGCCGGTCAACTTCTTCTTCCACCGCGACCGCGCGCCGCGCGTTCGCGCGCACCCAGGGCACTTTCACCCGCATCCGCCCGGCGGCGTCGGACACGACCTGCAGGCCGGTCACGTCCGCTGACGATGCAGAGCGCGAAGCGCGATGGGGAGGAAGCGGACCATGGGGCACAGTGTCGAGCCGATCAGTGGTCGTGGTCGTGGTCGTGGTCGCCGATGGCCGGAGGCTGCGCCTCCTCGCCGATCCGTTCGCGGGCCTCGGCCATCACGTCGGCCAGCTTCAGCCGGGCCGATTCCGCCGCTTCCTCGGCCCGTCGGGTGCCGCGCAGGCTCCATTCGGTCGCGGACACCGCGGCTTCGTGAATGGGGGCC
>NZ_JBYCLD010000162.1:0-13181 GCF_057473725.1 Mycobacterium sp. TH-M11
GCGACGAAATTGCCCAACCCGAAGGTGTACGCGGCGACCGAGGCGGTGTCCCCTGGCCGCATCACGTTGGTCGCCTCCATCGCCGGCGCCACCCAGGCATCGATCTGGTGGGTCTTGACGCTGGTGTACACGGTGGTGAAGTCGGGGAATTTCACCGGCTCGATGTGCAGGGTGTCGACGACGTAGGCCTCTTCGACGGTGCCCTGGACCACGCCGATCCGCTGCCCGGCCGCGAGGTCGTCGAAGCTGCCCAACGGCGAGCCGGACGGCACGATCAGCGACAGATAACCGAAGTCATAGCCATTGGTGAAACCGACTGTGCGACGGCGCGCTTCGGTAGCCATGATCGACGCCGAGCCGACGTCGAAGCGTCGCGACGCGACCTGGGCGAGCAGGCTGGAGAACTCGGTGCCGGCGAAGACGACGCGCAGTCCCAGTTTCGCAGCGATCGCCCGCAGCAGCTCGTTGTCGTATCCGGAGTAGCGTCCGGCGCTGTCCAGGCAGCTGGTCGGCGGGCCGCCCGGCTGGGTGCCCACGATCAGCGTCCCGGGGGTGCGCAAACCGAGCTTGTTGATGTCGACCGCGCTGAGCGGCTCGACGTCGGCGGTGGTGAATTTGTCCTCGCGGGGCCGGTTGGCGGCTGCCAGCCTTCGCGGCAGCGCGATCGCGCCTTCCTCACCGACCGGCTTGCACAGGTTGTTGTCGGCGCTCGCAGGCGCGATCGGCGCCAGCGTGTAGGTCAGCAGCAGGGTGGCCAGCAGCGTAAGGAGCTTCGACACGTCAGCGCTCGCGGATCGGCCTGGCGGGGAAAGTCATGCCTCCAACGGTAGGCGCGTGTGCCTTCTAGTGCTCGAGCACGCCGCGCAGGATGTCGGTGAGCACCAGTGGCTGGTCGCTCTGCACGGAGTGCCCCGCGTTCTCGACGACCTGAACGCCACGGAACTGCTGGGCGCGCCGGGCCAGCTCGTCGGCGTCTTGCTCGGAGACGAACCCCGACGTGGCGCCACGCACCAGCCGGACCGGTGCCGGCAGTCCTGAGACGGTATCCCATAGACCGTCGAAATCGGGGACCTTGCGGATGGTGTCCCAGCGCCAGGTCCACTTACCGTTATCGAGCCGACGGGTGTTGTGAAAAACTCCGCGGCGCAACGCCTTCCGGTCCCGATGCGGCGCGGCGGCGGTGGTGATGTCGAGGATCGACTCGAAGCTGGGGAATTCGCGCTCGCCTTGCATCAGGGCGACGGTGCCCTGCTGCTCCTGGGTCATCTCGGCGACCCGCTTCATCGCCGACGGGGTGACGTCAACCAGTACCAGCTCGGGCACCAAGGACGGCGCGATGGCACCCAGGCCGATCGCGGTGAGCCCGCCCAGCGACATGCCGACCACCAGCTCGGAGTCGGGGGCAAGGTCGCGGATCACCGGCGCGACGGCCGCTGCGTTGTTCTGCGGCGAGTAGTCACCGTCCTCGCGCCACGCCGAATGCCCGTGGCCGGGCAGGTCGACGGCGAGCGCGGCCACGCCCAGACCGACGATCACGGTGTCCCAGGTGTGCGCGTTCTGCCCGCCACCGTGGAAGAAGACCACCCGCGGCGAATCCTCGCCCCACCGCAGCGCACTGATGCCGTCGATCTCGACCCGCCGCACCGGCGGCAGCGGGCCGCTGACCCCGGCCTGCTCGGCGTTCTCGGACAACAGCCCGAATTCGGACAGTTCCAGCAACTCCGCGTCGGAAATGTCGGTCATGACTCTCGACACTACGAGACCCGGCCGAACGTCGAGTTATTGGGCGATTCAGCCGTGACGCGGCCCGACAACTCGACGTTGGGAGGGGAACGTCAGCCCTCGATGATGAACTCTTCGAGCTGGGTTCGGGCGATGTCGTCGGCCATCTGCTTCGGGGGGCTCTTCATCAGGTAGGCCGACGCCGCGACAACCGGCCCACCGATGCCGCGGTCCTTGGCGATCTTGGCGGCGCGCACCGCGTCGATGATGACGCCGGCCGAGTTCGGCGAGTCCCACACCTCGAGCTTGTACTCCAGGTTCAGCGGCACGTCACCGAAGGCGCGGCCCTCGAGACGAACGTAGGCCCACTTGCGGTCGTCGAGCCACCCGACGTGATCGGACGGGCCGATGTGCACGTCTTTGGTCTTGAACTCGCGCTGCAGGTTCGACGTGACGGCCTGAGTCTTGGAGATCTTCTTGGACTCCAACCGCTCGCGCTCGAGCATGTTCAGGAAGTCCATGTTGCCGCCGACATTGAGCTGCATGGTGCGGTCGAGCTGCACGCCGCGGTCCTCGAACAGCTTCGCCATCACGCGGTGCGTGATCGTCGCGCCGACCTGGCTCTTGATGTCGTCGCCGACGATCGGCACGCCTGCATCGCTGAACTTCTTGGCCCACACCGGGTCGGAGGCGATGAACACCGGCAACGCGTTAACGAACGCCACGCCCGCGTCGATCGCGCACTGGGCGTAGAACTTGTCGGCTTGCTCCGAACCCACCGGCAGGTAGGACACCATGACGTCGACCCGGGCGTCCTTGAGTGCCTTCACCACGTCGACGGCCTCGGTGTCAGAAATCTCGATCGTCTCGGCGTAGTACTTGCCGATGCCGTCGAGGGTCGGGCCACGCTGCACCGTCACGTTGGTCGGCGGGACGTCGGCGATCTTGATGGTGTTGTTCTCCGACGCGAAGATCGCCTCGGACAAGTCGAAGCCGACCTTCTTGGCGTCCACGTCGAACGCGGCGACAAACTTCACGTCGCGGACGTGGTACTGGCCGAACTTGACGTGCATCAAGCCGGGTACGGCGCTGTTCTCGTCGGCGTCGTAGTAATACTGGACGCCCTGGACCAGTGAGGACGCGCAGTTGCCGACGCCAACGATGGCGACTCGTACCTCGGTGGACGCCTGCGGCGCGGTCTGCTCACTCATTGGGCGCTCTCCTTAACTCTCTTCGTGGGGGATTACTTGGCGCTAGGCCTGCTCAGCGCTGCTCTGCGCTAAACGTTCGGCTGCGATCAGCTCGTTGAGCCAGCTGACTTCACGCTCGCTGGATTCCAGCCCGAGCTGATGCAGCTGGCGGGTGTAGCGATCCAGCGAGTTGCTGGCCCGCGCAATTGCTTCACGCAAGCCTTCTCGTCGTTCTTCGACCTGGCGCCGACGGCCTTCCAGGATTCGCATCCGCGCCTCGGCCGGTGTGCGGTTGAAAAACGCCAGGTGCACACCGAACCCGTCATCGGTGTAGTTGTGTGGCCCGGTATCGGCCACCAGCTCGCTGAAACGCAGCCGGCCCGCATCGGTCATCTCGTACACCCGTCGGGCCCGACGCACCGGTGTTCCGGCCGGTGCGGCGTTCTCGGCGATCAATCCGTCGGTTTGCATCCGGCGCAGTGCGGGATAGAGGGAACCGTAGGAGAAGGCGCGGAATGCGCCGAGCAGACCGGTCAAGCGCTTGCGCAGCTCGTAGCCGTGCATGGGTGACTCGAGCAGAAGGCCCAGGATGGCTAGTTCCAGCACAGAGGCACCTCCTTTGCTCGGTCGAATGCGACGCTGCTATGTCGAGCAACAGTCTCGCGCAATAGTATCGGTCCGATATATTCGGCGCTACTTCGGGATTCCAACTGCCGTTTTCGCATCGTTCAACCGCCGGTCGCCAGTGGGCCAAACGGCGGAGCGTTCGGTGCGGTCAGCGGCTCCTAGAGCGAAAACGTGACCGACCTACCTCGGCGCACCGCCCACGCGGACGTACTCTGGTCATCGTGCGATTGCAGCGACAGGTGGTGGACTACGCGCTTCGGCGCCGGTCGCTGCTTGCCGAGGTCTACTCCGGCCGGACCGGCGTCACCGAAGTCTGCGACGCCAACCCCTACCTGCTGCGTGCGGCCAAGTTTCACGGCAAGGTCAGCTCCGTCATGTGCCCGATCTGCCGCAAGGAGCAGCTGACGCTGGTGTCGTGGGTGTTCGGCGACCACTTGGGCGCGGTCTCGGGTTCGGCGCGGACGGCCGAAGAATTGGTGCTGCTGGCCTCGCGGTTCGATGAGTTCTCCGTACATGTGGTGGAGGTATGCCGAACCTGCAGCTGGAATCACCTGGTCAAGTCTTATGTGCTCGGCGCGACGCCGGCGGCTCGTCCGCCGCGCAAGTCACGCAGCACCCGGACGGCGCGCGACGGCGCCCGCACGGCCAGTGAATAACGAAGGGCAGCAAGACCACTCAGCCGCTGACAACCCGAAAGGGTCAGGGGCCGATCGCGGGTCGACGCAGCCGAGGCAGGCCACTTCCGGGCCGCCAATACCGCCCGACGACCGGCTTACCACCATCCTCCCGCCGGTCAAGGACGATGCGCCGAGCCGCTTCAAGGATCCGATCGACGTGGTGAAGGCCGCCCTGGACGCCAAGTCACCGCCGCGCACGCCGCCCGGCTCCGCTGGTCCGTCGCCGACGGCAGCACCGCTTCGAGGTGGGGTGCAACGCCAAGGCTGGCAATGGCTGCGGCACCTCAACTGGAGGTGGGCCCGTCGCGGCGGCTACGTCAGCGCGGTCGTGCTCCTGCTGTTGCCGATCGTCACCTTCGCGATGGCCTACTTCATCGTCGACATTCCCAAGCCCGGTGACATCCGCACCAACCAGGTATCGACGATCCTGGCCAGCGACGGCTCAGAGTTGGCGAAAATCGTTCCACCCGAAGGCAATCGGGTTGACGTCAACATCGACCAGGTACCGGTGCACGTCCGTCAGGCGGTGATCGCGGCCGAGGACCGCAACTTCTACTCCAACCCGGGCTTCTCGTTCACCGGTTTCGCCCGCGCGTTCAAGAACAACATCTTCGGCGGCGACACCCAGGGCGGTTCGACGATCACCCAGCAGTACGTCAAGAACGCATTGGTCGGGTCGCAGCGTGCCGGGATCGGCGGCCTGATCCGAAAGGCCAAGGAACTCGTCATCGCGACCAAAATGTCGAGGGAATGGTCCAAAGACGAGGTGTTGCAGGCCTATCTGAACATCATCTACTTCGGCCGCGGCGCCTACGGCATCTCGGCAGCGTCGCGGGCCTACTTCGACAAACCCGTCGACCAGCTCACCGTCGCCGACGGCGCGCTGCTGGCCGCGTTGATCCAGCGACCGTCGACGCTGGACCCGGCGATCGACCCCGACGGTGCCCGAGAGCGCTGGAACTGGGTGCTCGACGGGATGGTCGACGACAACGCACTCTCACCGAAAGACCGCGCAGCCCAGGAGTTCCCGCCGACAGTACCGCCCGAGCGGGCTCGCGAGCAGAATCAGACCACCGGGCCCAACGGACTGATCCAGCGCCAGGTGACCCGAGAGTTGCTGGAGCTGTTCAACATCGACGAGCAGACGTTGAACACCCAGGGTCTGCAAATCACCACCACAATCGACCCGACGGCGCAGAAGGCCGCCGAGAATGCGGTGGCGAAATACCTGGCCGGGCAGAACGCCGACATGCGAGTCGCGGTTGTGTCGATCGATCCGCACAATGGCGCGGTGAAGGCCTATTACGGCGGCGCCGATGCGCACGGATTCGACTTCGCCCAGGCCGGATTGCAGACCGGGTCGTCGTTCAAGGTGTTCGCGTTGGTCGCCGCGCTCGAGCAGGGCATCGGTCTGGGCTACCAGGTCGACAGCTCGCCGCTGACGGTCAACGGTATCAAGATCACCAACGTCGAGGGCGAAGGCTGCGGGGTCTGCAACATCGCCGAGGCGCTGAAGCGGTCGCTGAACACCTCCTACTACCGGCTGATGCTGAAGTTGAAGAACGGCCCGCAGGACGTGGCTCAGGCCGCGCACCAGGCCGGCATCGCCGAAAGCTTCCCCGGCGTTTCGCACACGCTGTCCGAGGACGGCAAAGGCGGCCCGCCCAACAACGGAATTGTGCTGGGCCAGTATCAAACTCGTCCGATCGACATGGCTTCGGCGTACGCGACGCTGGCAGACTCCGGCGTCTACCATCGCCCGCACTTCGTGCAGAAGGTGGTCAACGCCGAGGGCAAGGTCTTGTTCGATGCGACCGACGCCGACAACTCCGGCGAACAGCGGATCCCCAAGGATGTCGCCGATAACGTCACCGCGGCGATGCAGCCGATCGCCGGGTGGTCGCGCGGCCACAACCTGGCCGGCGGGCGGGCGTCGGCGTCCAAAACCGGCACTACCCAGTTCGGTGACACCGACGCCGATAAGGACGCGTGGATGGTCGGTTACACCCCGTCGTTGTCGACGGCGGTGTGGGTTGGCACCGTGCGCGGCGACATTCCGCTGGTGACCAAGGGCGGTGCGGCGGTCTACGGCTCCGGTCTGCCGTCGGATATCTGGAAGGCGACGATGGACGGCGCCCTCAAAGGCACCAAAAACGAAGCGTTCCCCAAACCGACCGAGATCGGCGGTTCTGCCGGCGTTCCCGTCGCGCCACCGCCGCCACCGCCACCGCCGCAGATGACGGTCATCCAGCCGACGATTGAAATCGCGCCAGGCATCACGATTCCGATCGGCCCGCCGACAACGGTTCCGGTGGCGCCGGCTCCGCCGCCACCGGGAGCGCCCGAGCCGGGACCGCCGTCCCCACCGTGACCGTCGACGAGCGCACCAACATCTCACCGCGTCCGCTGGCCGAGGACCTGCGCTCCGCCGATGACCGGGATTGCCCGAGCCGCAACGACTTTCTGGGTGCAGCGTTAGCCGATGTCGTGGGCGGTCCGGTGGGACGGCATGCGATCATCGGCCGGACCCGGATCATGACGCCGCTGCGGGTGATGTTCCTGATCGCGCTGGTGTTCCTGGCGTTGGGCTGGTCGACCAAGGCGCCGTGCCTGCAGACCGTCGGCAGCGGGCCCGGCGACCAGCGCGTCGCGAACTGGCAGAACCAGCGGGCCTACTACGAGCTCTGCTATTCCGACACGGTGCCGCTGTACGGCGCAGAGTTGTTGAGCGAGGGCCGTTTTCCGTACAAGTCGAGCTGGATTGAAAAAGACGGTAGCGGGAAGCCGCAAACGCGTTACGACGGAGCGCCCGCGGTGCGCTATATGGAGTATCCGGTTCTCACCGGCGTCTACCAGTACGTGTCGATGTCGTTGGCCAAGACCTACACCGCGGTGAGCAGGATGATCCCGCTGCCGGTGATCGCGGAGGTGGTGGTGTTCTTCGACGTCTCCGCACTCGGCTTGGCGTTGGCCTGGCTGGCGACGCTGTGGGCGACCGCGGGCTTGGCCGGCCGACGGGTCTGGGACGCCGCACTGGTGGCGGCCTCGCCGTTGGTGATTTTTCAGATCTTCACCAATTTCGACGCGCTGGCAACGGGTTTGGCGCTCGGCGGTCTGCTGGCGTGGGCGCGCCGGCGGCCGGTGCTGGCCGGCGTGCTGATCGGTCTGGGCGGCGCGGCGAAGCTGTATCCACTGCTGCTGGTGGGCCCGTTGCTGGTGCTGGGCGTGCGGACCGGACGGTTCCGCGAGGTGGCTCGCACCGGGGCCGCGGCGGCCATCACGTGGCTAGTGGTGAACCTGCCGGTGCTGGTGCTCTTCCCGCGGGGCTGGTCGGAGTTCTTCCGGCTGAACGCCCGTCGCGGTGAGGACATGGACTCGCTGTACAGCGTCGTCAAGTCGTTCACCCGATGGCACGGCTTCGACACCGGACTGGGCTTCTGGCAGCCGCCGGACAACCTGAACATGGTCGTGCTGACGCTGTTCGTGGCGTGTTGCGCGGCGATCGGTTACGTCGCGCTGAGCGCGCCGCATCGGCCGCGGGTGGCGCAGTTGGCGTTCTTGGTGGTGGCGGCGTTCCTGTTGACCAACAAGGTGTGGAGCCCGCAATTTTCGCTGTGGCTGGTGCCGCTGGCGGTTCTGGCGCTGCCGCACCGGCGAATCCTGTTGGCGTGGATGACGATCGACGCGCTGGTGTGGGTGCCGCGGATGTATTACCTCTACAGCGTTCCCGACCGCGGGCTGCCCGAGCAGTGGTTCACCACGACGGTGTTGCTGCGCGACGCCGCGGTGCTGATCCTGTGCGCGCTGGTGCTCCGGCAGATTTATCGACCCGGAGACGACCTGGTCCGCTGGGGCGGACGCGTCGACGACCCGGCCGGCGGGGTGTTCGACCGTGTGCCCGACGCGCCCCCGGACTGGCTGCCCCCGCTGCTGCGTCCGGCCCGGCCTCGGCGACGGGCCGCATCGGACGTCGCGATGACGACAGCGACGGTGTCTGCGACCGCTTCGTCGGACGGTGCGGCTTGAACGAAGTCCATTATTAGACGACTGCGCAACCGGGGATGCAATCCGCGGCATTTCGGCTAAATTGTCCGGAATGTTAGATGTCCACTCGCGCACTGCGCCGGCGATGTCATCAGCGAGGTTGAAGGCCGGGGGGAATTCATCTACGCCCTATTGAGCGGGTTCGTCGTACGACGGCCTTGGGTGGTTATCGCTTGCTGGGTTGTGCTTGCGCTGGGGCTGCCCCTGACGGTGCCGTCGCTGGCGGAGATGGCCCAGCGCCACCCGGTCGCGATCCTGCCTGCTACCGCGCCGTCGGTCACCACGGCGAAGAGCATGAAGGCAGCATTTCGCGAACCCGGGTCGGAAAACGTGCTGATCGTGCTGCTCACTGCCGAGAAGGGACTGGGACCGGCCGACGAAGAGGTCTACCGCAAGCTGGTCAATGTACTGCACCGGGACAGTAGCGACGTCGTGACGGTCCAGGACTTCCTTTCGGTTCCGATGCTGCGTCAGATGCTTGGCAGCACCGACCGCAAGGCGTGGCTGCTGCCGGTCGGCCTTGCCGGCGAGCTGGGCACACCCGAGTCTTACCGCGCCTACACGCGGGTCGTTGAGATGGTCAAAGGAACCGTCAAGGGAACGACGGTGACCGCCGATTTCACCGGGCCCGCAGCGACCGTTGCCGACTTGACCGACGCCGGAGAGCGGGATCGCGCTGCGATCGAGCTGGCGATCGGCGTCTTGCTGGTGGTCATCCTGCTGATCATCTACCGCAATCCGATCACCATGTTGCTGCCGCTGATAGCGATCGGCGCATCCCTGCAAACCGCCCAGGCCGTCGTCGCCGGGGTGTCGCTGGTGACCGGAATGGCCGTGTCCAATCAGACGATCGTCCTGCTGAGCGCGCTGATGTCCGGCGCGGGAACGGATTACGTCGTTTTCCTCGTCAGCCGCTACCACGACTACATGCGGCAGCTGCCCGGTACCGCTGAGGACTGCCAACGTGCCGTACGGCTGTCGCTGGCATCCATCGGCAAGGTGATAGGGGCATCGGCGGCGACGGTCGGTGTCACCCTCCTGGGGATGGGCTTCGCCAAACTCGGCCTGTTCTCCACGGTTGGCCCAGCGTTGGCCATCGGGGTCGCCGTGGCGTTCCTCGCCGCGGTGACCCTGTTGCCGGCGATCCTGGTGCTGGCCGGTCCGCGCGGATGGATAGCGCCGGGCCGGGAACGCACCGCTGTGTTCTGGCGGCGGGTCGGGGTGCGAATAGTGCGGCGCCCGAAAGCGTATCTGGCCGCCAGCATGGTGATCCTGATCCTGTTAGCCGGCTCTGCGAGCCTGGTTCGCTTCAATTACGACGATCGCAAACAATTGCCCGCTTCCGACGCGAGCTCCATGGGGTACGCCGCGCTGGAACGCCATTTCCCGGTGAACCAGACGATCCCGGAGTACCTCTTCGTTCAATCGTCGCAAGACCTGCGCGCACCGCGCGCGCTCGCCGATTTGGAGCAGATGGCACAACGCGTGAGCCAGGTCCCGGGCATCGCGATGGTGCGTGGCGTCACCCGGCCTATGGGTGAATCGCTCGAACAGGCCAGGGCCACATATCAGGCGAAGCTCGTCGGCGATCAGCTCGGCGATGCCTCCAACTTGATCGACGAGCACACCGGTGAACTCAACCGACTGGTCTCGGGCGCCGATCTGTTGGCCGGCAGTCTCGGCGACGTGCGCACCAGAGTCAGCCAGTCAGTCGACAGTGTGCGCGGCCTCGTCGACGCCCTGGTCTACCTGCAAGATCAATTCGGCGGCAACAGAACGTTCGCCGAAATGGACAAAGCCGCCAGGCTCGTCACAGGCATCCGGGCCCTGGGGGATTCGCTGCAGATGGACTTCGCGCAAATCGGGATCAGTGCTGACTGGATCGACCCGGTCGTCGCGGCCCTCGACACCAGCCCGTTATGTGATTCCAACCCCACGTGTAGTGCCGCGCGCGGCCAGTTCCACAGGCTTCAAGTCGCACGTGACGACGGGACCCTCGACAACGTCGCGACGCTCGCCGGCCAGTTGCAGTCGACGCAGTCGTTGCAGACGATTTCGGCCACAGCGAGCGGCCTCAACAGAGCGCTGCAGTCTGTCACTTCGTCGCTGCGCGCACTGGGATTAGACACTCCGCGCAACGCACAGACCAGCATCGTGACCATGCAGAACGGGTTCAACGACCTCGCCGGCGCCAGCCGTCAACTGGCCGACGGCGTACAACTGCTGGTCGACCAGACCAAGCGGCTGGGTGCAGGGCTCAGCACGGCGTCGGCGTTTCTGATGGCAATGGGGCGGGATGCGGCACAACCTTCGATGGCCGGGTTCAATGTTCCGCCACAAGTGCTCGACGCAGACGATTTCAAGAAGCTCCTGCAGGCGTTCATCTCTCCCGACGGACATTCGGTGCGGTATTTCATCCAGACCAACCTGAATCCGTTCAGCGCCAACGCAATGGATCAGGTCAACACGATCCTGCACACCGCCGACGGCGCGAAGCCCAATACGACCCTTGCCGATGCTTCGATCTCGATGGCGGGCTACCCCGTCACGCTCCGGGATACCCGCGACTACTACGACCGGGACATCCACCTGATCATCGTCATCACGATCAGCGTCGTGTTCTTGATCCTCGCAGTGTTACTCCGCGCGATCGTCGCTCCGCTCTATCTGGTGGGCTCGGTGCTCATCTCGTACCTGTCGGCGGTCGGGATGGGTGTGTTGGTGTTCCAGGTCTTGCTAGGCCGGGAATTGCATTGGAGCGTCCCCGGATTGGCATTCGTCGTGTTGGTCGCCGTAGGCGCCGACTACAACATGCTGATCGCCTCACGGTTGCGCGACGAATCGCCGCGGGGCATCCGTCGCGGTGTGATCCGGACCGTGAGTTCGACCGGGGGTGTCATAACGGCGGCGGGCCTGATTTTCGCCGCGGCGATGTATGGCTTGCTGTTCGCCAGCATCGGGGCTGTCGTGCAGGGCGGCTTCGTGATCGGCACGGGGATCCTGATCGACACGTTCGTCGTACGTACGATCACGGTGCCCGCTATCGCCACTCTGTTCGGACAGGCCAGCTGGTGGCCTAAACGGCCGCACCTCCAGCTTTGATGCCGAGCGACCACATCGGGTGAGCCCGCGGCGCCGAGCAGGATTTCGCAAGCCCGGCCGCTGTCCGGTAGCCTACGACGGTTGCCGACGCAGGCGACCCTCCTGCCACGGAGAAATGAGCCGTGGCCGCACACGACCATAGGAGGTGATGAGGTTCCCATGCGTCCATACGAAATCATGGTCATCCTCGACCCCACCCTCGACGAGCGCACCGTTGCGCCGTCACTGGAGACCTTCCTCAATGTTGTCCGTAAAGACGGCGGCACGGTGGACAAGGTCGACATCTGGGGTCGACGCCGGCTGGCGTACGAGATCGCCAAGCATGCCGAAGGCATCTACGCGGTCATCGACCTGAAAGCCGCCCCCGCGACGGTGTCCGAGCTCGACCGTCAGCTCAGCCTCAACGAGTCGGTGCTGCGCACCAAGGTCATGCGCACCGACAAGCACTAGTCGGCCAACCGGCCTGTTGGCGAATGCCCCCGGCACGTCCGAGCCGTTGCGTAGGCTCAGCGTGACTGACGACTATTCGCCGATTCTGTGCGGACCCATACGGACCTAGGAGGTCTCAGTGGCTGGTGACACTGTCATCACGGTGATCGGAAACCTGACTGCCGACCCCGAACTGCGTTTCACGCCGTCGGGCGCGGCCGTCGCGAACTTCACGGTGGCGTCGACCCCGCGCATGTTCGACCGCCAGACCAACGAGTGGAAGGACGGCGAAGCGCTGTTTCTCCGCTGCAACATCTGGCGGGAGGCTGCCGAGAATGTAGCCGAGAGCCTCACCCGCGGTTCACGCGTGATCGTGAGCGGACGGCTCAAGCAGCGTTCGTTCGAGACCCGGGAGGGCGAGAAGCGCACCGTCGTCGAGCTCGAGGTCGACGAGATCGGCCCGTCGCTGCGATACGCCACCGCCAAGGTCAACAAAGCCAGCCGCAGCGGCGGCGGGGGTGGATTCGGGGGCGGCGGCGGATCCCGCAGCCAGGCACCCCAGGGCGGCGGCTCGGCCGGTAGCCCGGCTGGCGGCGAGGATCCGTGGGGCAGCGCCCCGGCGTCGGGTTCGTTCGGCGGCGGCGACGACGAGCCTCCCTTCTGACAACCCTTAACGACTGAACGAAAGAGACAGACAATGGCGAAGTCCACCAAGCGGCGTCCCGCGCCGGAAAAGCCGGTCAAAGTACGCAAGTGCGTGTTCTGCTCCAAAAAGGGGCAGGACATCGACTACAAGGACACCCAGTTGCTGCGGACCTACATCAGCGAGCGCGGCAAGATCCGTGCCCGCCGGGTGACCGGTAACTGTGTCCAGCATCAGCGCGACGTTGCCATCGCGGTCAAGAACGCCCGCGAGGTCGCGTTGCTGCCCTTCACCTCGTCGACGCGGTAAGCGCGCGGACACGCAGAACGGAATCAACGAAACCATGAAGCTCATTTTGACCGCCGATGTGGACCACCTGGGTTCGGTCGGCGAGACCGTCGAGGTCAAGGACGGCTACGGCCGCAACTTCCTGTTACCACGCGGCCTGGCGATCGTCGCCTCGCGCGGCGCGCAGAAGCAGGCCGACGACATCCGTCGTGCCCGTGACACCAAGCAGGTCCGCGACCTTCAGCACGCCAACGAGATCAAGGCCGCCATCGAGGGGCTGGGTCCGGTGTCGCTGCCGGTGAAGGCCGCCGGCGACTCGGGCAAGCTGTTCGGTTCGGTCACCACGACCGCTGTCGTCGCGGCCATTCGCAAGGCCGGCGGCCCGAACCTGGACAAGCGCGTGGTGCGGTTGCCCAAGAGTCACATCAAGGCCGTTGGCAGCCACCCGATCACGTTGCA
>NZ_JBYCLD010000163.1:0-3171 GCF_057473725.1 Mycobacterium sp. TH-M11
ACCCCGACCGCGACATCACCATGTACATCAACTCCCCGGGTGGTTCGTTCACCTCGCTGATGGCGATCTACGACACCATGCAGTACGTGCGGGCCGATATTCAGACCGTGTGCCTGGGTCAGGCCGCCTCGGCTGCGGCGGTGTTGCTGGCGGCGGGTACGCCGGGCAAGCGGATGGCTTTGCCCAACGCCCGAGTGCTGATCCACCAGCCGTCGCTGTCCGGAGTGATCCAGGGCCAGTTCTCCGACCTGGAGATCCAGGCCGCTGAGATCGAGCGGATGCGGACCCTGATGGAGTCCACCCTGGCCCGCCACACCGGGAAGGACCCGGAGGTGGTCCGCAAGGACACCGACCGCGACAAGATCCTGACCGCGGCCGAGGCCAAGGAGTACGGGATCATCGACACCGTGCTGGAGTACCGGAAGCTGTCGGCTCAGACGGCGTAGGCCCCGCGCCGAGCGTGTACTCAGCGCGAATTTTCAGCCGGATTTCCGCGCTCATTACACGCTCGGCGGGCTACGGCCGCCACGGCGGCAATCTCGGCCGGGCCCACCCGGCAGCAACCCCCGATGATGCGGGCACCGGCGGCAACCCAGGCCGGCACCAGGGCGGGGGAGAAGCGCCTCGGTCCCGCCCAGCGCCCCGACCTCCACTGCTCACCGCTGTTGGGGTAGACGATCAGCGGCTTGCCGGTGACTTCGCTGGCGATCTCGATCGCCGGCAGGACGTCGGCCGGGGCGCAGCAGTTCACCCCCACCGCGACGATCTGCGGCACCTCGGCGGCCACCGCGAAGGCCTCCGCGAGGGGCTGCCCGGCGCGGGTTTGGGTGCCGTCGATCGTGTAGCTGAGCCAGGCCGGAACGTTCGCCTCCTGGACCAGGCCCACCAGGGCCGCCGCCTCATCGAGGTCCGGCACGGTCTCCAACGCGAGCAGGTCGGCGCCGGCGTCGGCCAGGATCTCCAACCGGGGCCGGTGCCACGCAGACAGCTGTGTGACCGAAAGTCCGTACCGGCCGCGGTATTCCGAGCCGTTGGCGCGAGCGGCGCCGTACGGGCCGACTGACGCCGCAACCCAGCGCCCACGCGCGCCGTCGCCGGCTTGGCGGGCCAGGTCCACGCTGCGGCGCAACAGCCCGGCGGCCGCCCGTCGGTCGATCCCGCGGGCGGCGAATCCGTCGAAGCTCGCCTGATAGCTGGCGGTGGTCGCGATCTGCGCACCGGCGGCAAAGAAGGCCGCGTGAACGGCCGCGATGTCTTGGGGTGCTTCCACGAGCAACCGGGCCGACCACAGCGGGTCGGACAGGTCGGCCCCGCGGGCTTCCAGCTCCGTCGCCAGCCCCCCATCGGCGACGAGCACGGTATCGTCGGGCACGGCGAACCCCACGTTTGCCACTCTAGAGCTGGAAGGCTCCGCCCGGCTCACAGCCGGGTAACGCCCCCGAAACGCTCACGCCACGCCAGCGCGTCACACGCCGGCTGCGGCGCCTTGGGCTATATGTTCGTGGAGCAGGCAGACGGAGCCCGTGATGAATACCAACGACGCGATTCGGCCTTATCGGTCGCCTCGCACCGGAGTGAACGGGTAGCGTCGGAGCAGACACCGGCACCCCGACGACAGACGGCGAACAGGAAGTAGGTCCTAACGCACCATGGCGCGCATTGGAGACGGCGGGGACCTGCTGAAGTGTTCGTTCTGCGGCAAGAGTCAGAAGCAGGTCAAGAAGCTCATTGCAGGTCCGGGCGTCTACATCTGCGATGAGTGCATCGACCTGTGCAACGAGATCATCGAAGAGGAGTTGGCCGACGCCGACGACGTGAAGCTCGATGAGCTGCCCAAGCCCGCTGAGATCCGGGAGTTCCTGGAGGGTTACGTCATCGGCCAGGACACGGCCAAGCGCACGCTCGCGGTGGCCGTCTACAACCACTACAAGCGCATCCAGGCCGGCGAGAAGAGCCGGGACTCGCGCTCGGGTGAGCCGGTTGAGCTGACCAAGTCCAACATCTTGATGCTCGGGCCCACCGGCTGTGGCAAGACCTACCTGGCCCAAACGCTGGCCAAGATGCTCAATGTCCCGTTCGCAATAGCGGATGCGACGGCACTCACCGAAGCCGGCTATGTCGGTGAGGATGTCGAAAACATTCTGCTCAAGCTGATTCAAGCGGCCGACTACGACGTCAAGCGCGCCGAGACCGGCATCGTCTACATCGACGAGGTCGACAAGATCGCCCGCAAGAGCGAAAACCCCTCGATCACCCGCGACGTCTCCGGCGAGGGCGTGCAGCAGGCGCTGCTCAAGATCCTGGAAGGTACGCAGGCCTCGGTTCCGCCGCAGGGCGGTCGCAAGCACCCGCACCAGGAATTCATCCAGATCGACACCACCAATGTGCTGTTCATCGTTGCCGGTGCTTTCGCCGGCCTGGAGAAGATCGTCTCGGACCGGGTTGGCAAGCGGGGCTTGGGATTCGGCGCCGAAGTCCGGTCCAAGGCCGAGATCGACACCACCGACCACTTCGCCGAGGTCATGCCGGAAGACCTGATCAAGTTCGGTCTGATCCCCGAGTTCATCGGCCGGTTGCCGGTGGTGGCCTCGGTGACCAACCTGGACATGGAGTCGTTGGTCAAGATCCTGTCGGAGCCCAAGAACGCGCTCGTCAAGCAGTACACCCGGCTGTTCGAGATGGACGGGGTCGAGCTCGAGTTCAGCCAGGACGCGCTGGAGGCCATCGCAGATCAGGCCATCCACCGCGGCACCGGTGCGCGCGGTCTGCGGGCGATCATGGAAGAAGTCCTGCTGCCGGTCATGTATGACATCCCCAGCCGCAACGATGTCGCCAAGGTCGTCGTGACCAAGGAAACGGTGCAGGACAACGTGTTGCCGACCATCGTGCCGCGCAAGGCATCGCGCGGCGAGCGTCGCGACAAGAGCGCCTGACCCGGGGCGGCGCTCGACGCCGCGCAAAGTTACTCGCCAGTACCGAACTTCTCTTAGAGTTGGCGCGCGGGTGAACGTGATGAAAACCACATTTCCGGCTCAAGTTGACCGCGAACCCCAGTGTGACATCGACATTTAACACTGAGTAACCCGAATTTCGACACGGTGTGGCGTCGTATGGTCTATAAGAGCGGTGCAATAATCGGTACTGCCAGTGACAGAAAAACTTGTGGGTGCG
>NZ_JBYCLD010000164.1:0-8797 GCF_057473725.1 Mycobacterium sp. TH-M11
TGATGCGCGAGGTGTCAAGACCCGCACCGGGTTCGGTGACGCCGAAGCACACGTGCAGATCGCCGTTGACGATTCGCGGGAGGGTCCTGGCCTTCAACTCCTCGGAGCCGTGCTTGACGACGGGCTGCATACCGAAGATCGTCAGGTGAATGGCGCTGGCGCCGTTCATGGCCGCACCCGACCGCGCCACCTCCTCAAGCAGCAGCGTCGCCTCGGTGATGCCCAATCCGTGGCCGCCGTACTCCTCGGGAATCGTCATCCCGAGCCAGCCGCCGTGGGCGATCGCGTCGTAGAACTCCTGCGGGAACTCGTGCGCGAGGTCTTTTTCCATCCAGTACTGGTCGTCGAACTTCGACGCCAGCTCAGCGACCGACGTGCGGATCAGCTGCTGATCATCGGTCAGCTCAAAGCTCATCCCACCGCCGGCCACTGCGAAATCTCCTTTGATCAGTTCATGCACCGGCTTCGGGTGGTGCGTCAGTCCTTGTTGCCGGTGAGGTTTTTCGCGCTGGCCGCGAAGTCGGCGAAGCTGGCGCCACCGTGCTCGTGCTTCGACAGCGCCCGGATCGAAACATCATGCCCCTCAGCAGATTTACGCAGCGCGCCTACCGTGGCCTGCGCCGGCGTGATGTGACTGAACGGGTCGAAGGAGTACCAGCGCATCGCGTTCTCATACGACATCTTCTTGATCTCGTCATCCGGCACGCTGTTCTCCGACAGCACCTCCCACAATTCTTCCGGCGCACCCGGCCACATCGAGTCGCTGTGCGGGTAGTCGGCCTCCCAGCAGATGTTGTCGATGCCGATCATGTTGCGCAGCTTGACACCGACCTTGTCGCTGATGAAGCAGGTCAGGAAGTGCTCGCGGAAGACTTCGCTGGGAACCTTGCCGCCGAAGTTCTGCTTCGTCCACGTCGAGTGCATCTCGAAGGTCCGGTCGGCCCGCTCCAGGAAGTACGGAATCCACCCGGTGCCACCTTCGGACAAGGCGATCTTCAAGTCCGGGTAATCCTTGATCGGCTGGGACCACAACAGGTCCGCGGCGGCCTGCACGATGTTCATCGGCTGCAGCGTGATCATCACGTCCATCGGCGCATCGGGTGCGGTGATCGCGAGACGGCCCGACGATCCGATGTGCACGTTCATCACGGTGTCGGTGTCGCACAACGCTTCCCACAGCGGCGTCCAATAGTCGTTGTGGAAGCTGGGATAGCCCATCGCCGCGGGATTCTCGGTGAAGGTCAGCGCGTGCACACCCTTCTTGGACACCCGTCGGACCTCTTTGGCACATTCCTCGGCATCCCAGATCACCGGGATCGCCATCGGGATGAAGCGTGCCGGATACGCCCCGCACCACTCTTCGATATGCCAGTCGTTGTAGGCCTGCACCAGCGCGATCGAGAAGTCGTGGTCTTCGGTGGCGAACAGCCGCGCCGCGAAACCCGGGAATGACGGGAAGCAGATCGAGGCCAGTATGCCGCCGGCGTTCATGTCTTTGACCCGCTCGTCGACGTTGTAAC
This sequence comes from Mycobacterium sp. TH-M11, assembly GCF_057473725.1. Taxonomy (NCBI): domain Bacteria; kingdom Bacillati; phylum Actinomycetota; class Actinomycetes; order Mycobacteriales; family Mycobacteriaceae; genus Mycobacterium; species Mycobacterium sp. TH-M11. Next base: position 1,521 of record NZ_JBYCLD010000164.1, read on the forward strand.
AGCCCGGACGGATTTCGTCGAGGCCCTGCGGCTCCAGGCCGTACTCCTCCTTCGGGCGGCCGGCGACCGCGTTGAGCGCCACATTCGGAATGATCGTGTCGCGGAACTGCCAAGTGTCCGAGCCGTCCTCGTTGTGCACCAGGCGTGGGGCGTCGTCGACGTATTTCTTCGGCAGGTGGTTCTTGAACATGTCCGGTGGCTCGACGGTGTGGTCGTCGACGCTGATCAAAATCATGTCGTCTTTGTTCACTGCCCGATCCTCTCCGTGGGGGCGTTCGAGGCCCACCTGGTCCTTGGCTCGCGGTTCTCTCGTGATTGTCGCGAACCGGTGGTCGGCCCATGCACGAATCGCTACCGCCGCTGACTTCTGCCGTCGTATGGAAACTAGCTTCTCAAATCGCGAGAATCAACATCTTGATGTTACCCCTGCAGCGGTCAGACATGCATCGAGACCCTGCTCCCGGTCGCCCGGATGGCCAAGGTCACTGCAGGTGAGGTCCCCAAGATTGACCAATCCAGGAGTTCGTGGAAACCTATTGATCAAATATGAGAATATGATTCTCCTACCTGAGGAGCCCGCATGCGCCTGCCCCCGCTACCGGCGGACCAGTGGGACGACGCTGCCCGCCACGCCGTGTCGGTGATGCTTCCCGAGGAGCGGCGCAACCCGGCCGACGCCGGCAACGTGCTGTCCACCCTGGTCCGTCATCCGAAACTGACTCGCGCCTATCTCAAATTCAGCACCTACCTGCTGTACGGGTCGACACTGCCACCGCGGATCCGCGAGCAGGTGATCCTGCGCGTCGCACACCGCCGCGACTGCGCCTACGAGTGGTCACACCACGTCGAGATGGGTAAAGAACACGGGCTGACCGCGGCCGACATCGAGACCGCGCAGACGGGCCAGTCCAGCGATGCGTTCGATAGCGCCTTGATGCGTGCCGTCGACGAACTCGACGAGAAGACCACCCTCTCCGATCAGACCTGGGCGGTCCTCGGCGAACGGCTCGACGAACAGCAGCGGATGGACCTGGTCTTCACGGTCGGCAACTACATCGCACTTGCCATGGCACTGAACACTTTTGGCGTCGAGGTCGAAAGCGGCCGCGACGGCGGAACACAAGAGAGGTAAGGACGTTGGCACACTTCCCCAAGCCCGAAGCGGGTAGTTGGACCGAGAACTATCCGGAACTGGGTACCGCCCCGGTGGATTACACCGACTCGATCGACCCGGCGTTCTTCGAGGCCGAGCGCGAGGCAGTCTTCAAGAAGCAGTGGCTCAATGTCGGCCGCGTCGACCGGCTCCCTCGCACCGGCAGCTATTTCACCAAGGAGATGCCGTCGGCGGGCAAAGGTATGTCCCTCATCATCGTCAAGACCAAGGACGGCTCGGTCAAGGCGTACCACAATGTCTGCCGGCACCGCGGAAACAAGTTGGTGTGGAACGACTTCCCGAATCTGGAGACCTCCGGCACCTGCCGCCAGTTCACCTGCAAGTACCACGCATGGCGCTACAGCCTGGACGGTGACCTGACCTTCGTGCAGCAGGAGGAGGAGTTCTTCGGCCTCGACAAGGGCAACTACGGCCTGGCGCCAGTGCGCTGCGAGGTGTGGGAAGGCTTCATCTTCATCAACTTCGACTCGGGCGCCGCGCCGCTGGTCGACTATCTGGGCCCGCTGGCCAAGAGCATCGAGGGCTACCCCTTCGGCGAGATGACCGAGACCTATTCCTACCGAGCCGAAGTCGGCAGCAACTGGAAGCTGTTCATCGACGCGTTCGTCGAGTTCTACCACGCGCCGATCCTGCATCAGGGTCAGTACACCAAAGAGGAAGCCGCCAAGATCCAGAAGTTCGGCTATGAAGCGCTGCACTACGAATTGGCCGGTCCGCACAACTTGCAGTCAACCTGGGGGGGACAGGCACCGCCCCCGGATATGTCCATGGTCAAACCGATGGACCAGGTGCTGCGCAGCGGATTATTCGGGCCTTGGGACAAGCCGGAGATCATCGAAAACCTGGAGCTACCAGCGGGTGTCAACGTGAAGCGGGTGCCGCAGTGGGGCATCGATTCGTGGCTGTTCTATCCGAATTTCATGCTGCTGATCTGGGAACCTGGGTGGTTTTTGACCTACCACTACTGGCCGACCGCGGTGGACAAACACATCTTCGAGTCCACGCTGTATTTCGTTCCGCCGCGTAATGCGCGGGAACGGCTGGCCCAGGAGTTGGCCGCGGTGACGTTCAAGGAATACGCGTTACAGGACGCCAACACCCTGGAAGCGACCCAGACGATGATCGCCACCCGGGCGGTCAAGGAGTTCCTGCTCTGCGACCAGGAAATCTTGATCCGGCACCTGCACAAGACCACGGGCGACTACGTCGCCAAATGGGAGAAGGAGTGCCAGAACAATGCCGCTACCGTCTGAATTCGTCTCTCTAGAGCCATATCTCGACTGGGATCTGGCCACCGAGCCGCAACGGTATGCCAAGCGGTTGTCCTCCACGATGGCCGAGATGCAGACCTTCTACGACGTGGCTTTTCCCAAGCTCAACGATGTCATCGAGTACTGCGATAAGTTCCCCTTGGACGATCTTCCCGAGGACGCGAGGACGCTGATGCACATCATGCAGTCGCTGGTCATGGTGTCGTTCCCGATCGAGGCGTGGAAGCAGCCACGAGTTCCCGACAGCGGGGCGGCCTGGGTCGAAGTGCTTCGGGAGCCGGTGATCTAACCGGTGCTCACACTCAAGGCTGCCGGCCTGCTCGACGTCGACGCCGGCGAGATCATCTCGCCCGGCATCCTGCGCGTCGAGGGAGACCGGATCGTCGGTGTCGGCGGCGCCCCCGAAGGTGAGATCATCGACCTGGGCGACTCGATCCTGTTGCCGGGGCTGATGGACATGGAAGTCAACCTGTTGATGGGTGGGCGGGGCGAGACGCCCGGCCTGTCCCAGGTGCAGGACGACCCTCCGACCCGCGTGCTGCGCGCCGTCGGCAATGCCCGTCGCACCTTACGAGCCGGGTTCACCACCGTGCGCAACCTCGGATTGTTCGTCAAGACCGGGGGTTACCTGCTCGACGTCGCGCTCGGCAAGGCCATCGACGCGGGATGGATCGACGGGCCCCGAATCGTCCCGGCCGGCCACGCGATCACGCCCACCGGCGGGCACCTGGACCCGACGATGTTCGCTGCGTTCATGCCCGGCGCACTCGAGCTCACCGTCGAGGAGGGCATCGCCAACGGGGTCGACGAGGTCCGCAAGGCGGTGCGCTACCAGATCAAGCATGGCGCGCAGTTGATCAAGGTATGTGTTTCCGGCGGCGTTATGTCGTTGACTGGCGAGGCTGGGGCGCAACACTATTCAGACGAAGAACTGCGAGCGATCGTCGACGAGGCACACCGGCGCGGCCTGCGCGTTGCCGCCCATACCCACGGCGCGGAAGCGGTCAAACACGCGGTCGCGTGCGGTATCGACTGCATCGAGCACGGGTTCCTGATGGACGACGAGGCCATCCAGATGCTGGTCGACAACGGTCGGTTTCTGGTGACCACCCGCAGGCTCGCCCAGGCGATGGATGTGTCTCACGCCCCGAAGGTATTGCAAGACAAGGCGGCCGAGATGTTCCCCAAGGCGGAAACGTCGATCAAGGCCGCCTACGAAGCCGGCGTGAAGATCGCGGTTGGTACGGATGCGCCGGCTATTCCACATGGCAAGAACGCCGATGAGCTCGTCACGCTGGTCGAGTGGGGCATGCCGCCGCTGGCGGTGCTGCGGGCCGCCACGACAGTCGCGGCCGAGTTGATCAACGTCACCGACCGGGGCCGGCTGGCCGAGGGTCAGCTTGCCGACATCATCGCCGTGCCGGGAGATCCGTTGGCCGACATCGGCGTAACCCAGCAGGTGAACTTTGTGATGAAAGGCGGGAAGGTCTATGTCGGACCGAATTGAGGACCTCGTCGACATCCAGCAACTGCTGGCCCGCTACGCGGTGACCATTACGCAGGAAGACATCGACGGCTTGGTCGCGGTCTTCACCCCGGACGGTACGTACAGCGCGTTCGGCGAAACCTATTCGCTGGACCGGTTTCCGGTTCTGGTGGACGCCGCACCCAAGGGTCTGTTCATGACGGCGACCCCGGTGATCGACTTGAACGGCGATACCGCGACCGGTACCCAGCCGCTGTGCTTCATCGACCACGCCACGCACGACATGCGAATCGGTTACTACAAGGACAGCTACGTTCGAACTGACGACGGGTGGCGGCTGAAAACCCGTGCCATGACCTTCATCCGGCGCAGCGGCGCACACGACTCCGGCCGTCCGCATGCGGTAGGACGCCCGCGCCCGACGACGATGCCGGCCGAGGCCGGCGGAGGAGTCGGGCCGTCGGCCCAAGCATGAAAGTCGAGCAGTTCCGGACGGATCTTCGGGCCTGGCTCGACGAGCACGACCTGACGCCGGGGCCAGACCACTCGCTGGACGGCCATATGCGGCAATACGCCCGGGTGATCCGGGCACTGTATGACGCCGACTGGATGCGGTACGGCTGGCCGGAAGACGTCGGCGGGCTGGGCGGTCCCGCGATGCTCCGCGCGGTCGTCGGCGAAGAAGTAGTAGGCCGCCGCCTCGCCGAACCGGGCCCCTACTCGATGCTCGAAGTGCTCACGCCCACGTTGATCGACTACGCGCCGGCCGGACTGGCCGCGGAGATGGTGCCGCGGCTGCTGCGGGGCGAAGAGCAATGGTGCCAAGGCTTTTCCGAGCCCGGCTCCGGGAGCGACCTGGCCTCGCTGACCACCCGCGCCGTGCCGGACGGGGACAACTGGGTCATCAACGGTCAGAAGGTCTGGACCAGCTACGCGCAATTCTCCACCCGCTGCATCCTGCTCACCCGGACCGCACCCGGCCATGACGGCATCACCGCGTTCTTCGTCGACCTGGACACGCCCGGCATCACCGTGCGTCCGCTGCGCACGATGCATGGGGTTGACGAGTTCTGCGAGGTCTACTACGACGACGTGGTGGTGCCTGCCGACCGCATGCTCGGTGAGCCCGGCGACGGCTGGCGGTTGGCGATGGACCTGTTGCCCTATGAGCGCTCCACCTGCTTCTGGCAGCGGATTGCCTACCTCTACTCACGATTCGACGCGCTGATCGCCGAAGCGAACGACCCCGACGAGTACGAGCTCGGAGCAGCGTATCTCGCGCTCCACACGTTGCGCTGCCGGTCTCGGGCCACCCAGCACCGAATGGCCGATGGCGAGCCGTTGGGCCCGCAGACGTCGATCGACAAGGTACTACTGGCCGGTGCCGAGCAGCGGCTCTACGACTCCGCGCGTGATCTGCTGCCGGGCGTGATCGAACTGGGCGACGGCCCCTGGCGGTCCGAATTCCTCTATTCCCGCGCCGCGACCATTTACGGCGGTACCGCCGAGATCCAGCGCAACATCATCGCGCGCCGGCTGCTGGATCTGGGCCCGGAGTGACCGTGGACAAAGGGTCTCTGCAGCTAGTGGAAGACGGCCTGCGCAAGGCGATGACGGCGGCGTCGGGTCAGCAGCTCGACGCCGCGCTGGCCGAGCTGGGTTGGTTCGAGATGATCAACGAAATGCCGGAAACAGCAATACCTTTGGTGTTCCGGCTGCTCGGCGAAACCGGCGCGCACGCTCCGGTCCTCAACGACGTCGTGCTGCGCGCGGCGGGCCGAGAGGGCGGCGGCACGGTGCCGATGCGGTACACGGGCGACTCCTGGGTGGTCTGGGCGCGGAGCGGCGAGCCGAGTTCGGTGCTCGGCGACGATCTACCGATACACCTTGTGCCCGAGGGTGATTCGGCACCGGTCGGCGCGGGACGGCACGCGCTGGGCTGGTGGCTGGTCGGCGCGGGCCGCGCGATGCTGACACTGGCACGTCAGCATGCCCTGGACCGCAAGCAGTTTGGCCGGCAAATTGCCTCGTTCCAGGCGATCCGGCACCGACTGGCCGAGACGCTGGTCGCCCTCGAAGGTGCGGAGGCCACCCTGGTGGCCGCCGCGGCCGAACCCGACGACCTCAGCTTTCTACTCGCAAAAGCGGCAGCGGGCCGTGCGGCGTTCACCGCCGCCCGGCACTGTCAGCAGGTGCTGGGCGGTATCGGGTTCACCGCGGAGCACGACCTTCAGCGCCACATCAAACGCGTGCTGGTGCTGGACGGCCTGCTCGGGAGCTCTCGCGAACTGACCCGCGAGGCCGGAGCAACATTGCGCGAGAAAGGGTTTGCGCCGCGACTGGCGCAGCTCTAGCGGTCGGGCTCATTCCCGACGATCGGCGGCAGATCCGATGAATGCGTTCCTTCACAATTGGCATTCCGCTTCCCCGAGGAGCGTGCGAGAATATAGTTCTCACCAACAGAAAGTTACAATCTCAGACACGTAGTCCCGCACGGGAGAGAGCACATCGATGACACGGCGTTCTCCGGTACAGTCAAACCATGTTCTCCCCTCGCGGCAATCATCCGAGCCGCCCGTGACCAGCCCCAGCGAAGAGCCGGCCTGGAAGCAGCGCGCCGTCGAGCGATCGATCAAGACGGCGAAGCTGCGGGCGGCGCAGCGCGTTCAACGTTTTCTCGATGCCGCGCAGGCCATCATTATCGAGAAAGGCAGTACGGATTTTACCGTGCAGGAGGTCGTCGACCGCTCCCGGCAGTCGCTCCGAAGCTTTTACCTGCAGTTCGACGGCAAGCACGAGCTGCTCCTCGCGCTCTTCGAAGACGCACTGAGCCGGTCGTCCGATCAGATCCGGGCCGCGACCGCCAACCACACCGATCCAATCAAGCGACTGAAAGTCGCGGTCGAGCTGCTGTTTGAGGCTTCCCGCCCAGACCCGGCCGCCAAGCGTCCACTGTTCACCGACTTTGCTCCGCGGCTGCTGGTCTCACATCCCGATGAAGTCAAAGTGGCTCACGCGCCGCTGGTCACTTTGCTCACCGAGCTGATGGAAGCCGCCGGCGAAGCCGGTGAATTGCGTTCGGGCGTCAACCCGAAGCGGATGGCCGCGATGACCATGCAGACTGTCATGTTCATTGCGCAGTCCAGCGGCGGTGCCGACGACGCGTCCGTGCACCCGATCACCGCCGACGAGGTCTGGGACTTCTGCTCGCGAGGATTCGTCGGGACATAGCCCGCCCACCACGCGTCGGCGGCATCGGGGAGTTCGAGGCGGCGCGTAGTCGCCGCGTGGCACCCACACACGGCGCTGCTGCGCTGGTCACTGCAGGACGAATCGGCCGGCCAAT
>NZ_JBYCLD010000165.1:0-1740 GCF_057473725.1 Mycobacterium sp. TH-M11
TCAACGGGGTCTTCCACATGATCCAGGCTGTGCTGCCCGACATGCTGGACGCCGGTTGGGGGCGCATCGTCAACATCTCCTCGTCCAGCACGCACTCTGGCGCCCCTTTCATGTCCCACTACGTCGCCGCCAAATCCGCAGTCAACGGCCTGACCAAGTCGCTGGCCCTGGAGTACGGCCCGAACGGCATTACGGTCAACGCGATACCTCCGGGCTTCATCGACACCCCGATGCTGCGCAACGCCGAGCGGCGCGGCAACCTCGGCGACATCGAAAAGACCATCGCCGCAACGCCTGTGCGCCGGATCGGCAAGCCCGAAGACATCGCGGCGGCCTGCGCCTTTTTGGTGTCCGAGGAAGCCAGCTACATCACCGGTCAGATCTTGGGCGTCAACGGCGGCCGAAACACATAGCAACCGTGAGAATTTCGTCAATAGAATCGTGAGGAGACGTAGTGGGCGAAACCAAGGGCCGGGTCGCGGGCAAGGTTGCCTTCGTTACCGGCGCAGGCCGCGGCCAGGGCCGCTGTCACGCCGTCCGGCTGGCCGAAGAGGGCGCCGACATCATCGCTGTCGACATCTGCCATGACATCAGCACGATCGGCTACCCGATGTCGGGCCCGGAGGATCTCGAGGAGACCGCGCGGCTGATCGAAAAAACCGGTCAACGAGTGGTGTTCGCGCAGGCCGACGTTCGTGACGCGGCAGCGCTGCACGCGGCGCTGGAAAGCGGACTGGCCGAATTCGGCACGTTGGACATCGTGGTGACGGCGGCCGGGGTCGCCGGCATGAAAGGCCGGCCGCCACTGCAGGCCTGGACCGATGTGATCAACACCAATTTGATCGGGACGATCAACACGATTCAGGTTGCGCTGCCGTACCTCAACGAGGGAGCCTCGATCGTCGCGACAGGATCGACCGCCGCATTGATGGACACCTCGAAGAAGGACAACCCCGGCAAAGACCCGGGCGGGATGGCCTATGTGCACTCCAAACGCGCATTGTCGAGCTACGTCCATGACCTCGCGACCGAGCTGTCGGCCTTCGGCATCCGGGCCAACGTCGTGCACCCGACCAACACCAACACGCCCATGCTGCAGAGCGAACCGATGTACCGTTCGTTCCGGCCAGATCTCGATAACCCCACTCGCGCTGACGCCGAACCGGTTTTCGCTGTGCAGCAGGCGATGAGGATCCCGTTCGTCGAACCGGAGGACATCAGCAACGCCGTGCTGTGGCTGGCCTCCGACGAAGCCCGGTATGTCACCGGTTTGCAGCTGCGTGTCGATGCCGGCGGCTACCTCAAGTGGTACGACTACCGCACGTAAGGGAACCCATGAAAGTCCGAGTTGATTCAGACCGCTGCCAGGGGCACACGCTGTGTTCGATGATCGCGCCCGCGTCATTTGAGCTCGACGACATCGAAGGCCACGCGTCGGCCGTGACGGAAGACGTTCCGGCAGCGGACCAAGACGCGGTGCGCGAAGCAGCGCGCTCCTGCCCCGAGCAAGCCATCCTGATCCGTGACGATCGCTAACGCGGCGTAGCCGCGCACAGCGGGTCGGCACCAGACAAAACGGAGACCTCATGAGCGTCGACGACGAGATCGAGCGCAAGAAGAATCGCTACCACTTCGACCGGCATACGCCCGAGTACCGCGAACAATTCGAGAAGATCACCGAAGAGATCCACCAGAAGTGTCCGGTCGCATGGACCGACACCTACGACGGCCACTGGGTGG
>NZ_JBYCLD010000166.1:0-15729 GCF_057473725.1 Mycobacterium sp. TH-M11
CCCGTCAGGTACTTCAAGAACGTTTCGTAGGTCTGCTCGCCCTTGAGCTCGACCGCCTGGTCTTTGTGCGCTTCAAGTGCCTTGGCCCAGGTGTCCAGCGTGCGTACATAGTTCGACCCGATCAACTGATGACGAGTGATCGAGAAACCGCAGCGGGTCGCGTGCTCGTCGACGATGGAGATCTGCGGCAACCGGCCCCCGGGATAGATCTCGGTCAGGATGAAATGGATGAAGCGCAGCAGCGACATCGTCTTTTTCAGCCCCCGCCGTTCGCCCTCTTCGGCGGTGGGCACCACGATCGAATGCAGCAGCATCACGCCGTCGTCGGGCAGCACGCGGTGGCACATGGTGAAGAAGTCGTCGTAGCGCTCATAGGTCCCGACGCCATCGGCGAAGTGCTCAAAGGCGCCGAGCGACACGATGCGGTCCACCGGTTCGTCGAATTCCTCCCAGCCCTGAAGTCGCACCTGCTTGGAGCGCGGGCTGGCCATCTCGGCGAATTTCTGTTCGCAATGAACCACTTGGTTTTCACTCAGTGTCAGCCCGATGACGTTGACGTCGTACCTCTCGACGGCTCGCCGCATGGTGGAGCCCCAACCGGACCCGACGTCGAGCAGCGTCATCCCGGGCTGCAGTCCCAACTTGCCCAACGCCAAGTCCACCTTGGCCATCTGAGCCTGTTCGAGCGTCATATCGTCGCGTTCGAAGTATGCGCAGCTGTAAGTCATGGTCGGATCCAGCCACAGCCGGAAGAATTCGTTGGACCGGTCGTAGTGCGACCGGATGTGGTCGACATCCGGAATCAGCTCGACGTCGCTCATCTGTTCCTCCGCTGCACAAAGCGACTTCAAAGGCGTCCGTCATCTCGACGACGCGGCAACTCACGCCGTGTTCCCGGGTGATCGAACGATTCCCGAGCTGCGCTTTACACGACCAGCTGTCGTCAAAGGGACTGTTTGTGCGATGAATTCATTGCGGGCACAGCCCCTCCCCGACACAGCCGGCCCGCACCGGCCGACCGGACAACGTGTTCCCCCAGAACAGAGCCATCAAACACGGCAGCCGATCCGATTGGGAGACGGGCGAATCCGCCCGGTCGCACCGGCCGAAATATTGTCGGGCCGGTCAAAAATGACTAGCTGGTCCCCAGCGGGTCGATCGTCGCGGCCACATAGAGCATCACCGTCGCTGCGGTCGTCATCGTCGCGAAGTCCAGCCCCCGCTCGCGCAGCACCAGCAGCCCGGCCCGGTCCTCGGTCAGCACCAGGCGCAGCGCGGCCGCCACCCCGGTTCCGATCCCGATCAGCAGCGCGCCGCGCCGCCAGAAGTTCGCCCCGGCCAGCACGAATGCCGCCGTGAAGATCAGCCCGACCAGCAGGATCGGCCACTGCGCGGCGATCACCCGGCGGACATCGGCGAGGGTCACAGCGTGCTCTCGACTCTTTCCACAACGTTGGTCAACAGGAACGCCCGAGTCAGCGGACCCACCCCGCCGGGGTTGGGCGACACGTGGCCGGCCACCTCCCACACGTCGGGATGCACGTCGCCGACCAGTCCGGCGTCGGTACGCGATACCCCGACGTCGACGATGGCCGCACCCGGACGCACCATGTCGGCGGTGAGCATGTGCGGCACGCCGACCGCGGCGACGATGATGTCGGCCTGGCGGGTCAGCTCAGCCAGATCGCGGGTCCCGGTGTGGCACAGCGTGACGGTGGCGTTCTCCGACCGGCGGGTCAACAGCAGTCCCAGCGGGCGCCCGACCGTCACACCACGTCCGATCACCACGACATGGGCGCCCGCAATCGGCACCTCATAGCGGCGCAGCAGGTGCACGATGCCGCGCGGGGTGCAGGGCAGCGCCGCCGGGGTGCCCAGCACCAGCCGACCCAGGTTGGTCGGATGTAGCCCGTCGGCGTCCTTGGCCGGGTCGACACGCTCGAGGGCGGCGTTCTCGTCCAGATGTTTGGGCAGCGGCAGTTGCACGATGTAGCCGGTGCAGTCATCGTTGGCGTTCAGCTCGTCGATGGTGTCGTTGAGCTGCGCCGGACTGCAGTCCGCGGGCAGGTCGCGGCGGATCGAGGTGATGCCGACCTTGGCGCAGTCGGCATGCTTGCCACGCACGTAGGCATGCGACCCGGGGTCGTCTCCGACCAGAATGGTGCCCAGACCAGGCGTGCGGCCGGCGGCGGACAACGCTGCCACCCGTGCCTGAAGGTCGACGAAGATCTCGTCGCGCGTGGCCTTGCCGTCCAACGTAATCGCACCCACGCGGACAGTCTGGCATGCCACCCGCAGTTCCAACGATGACGATCCGTCATTAGGCTCCCGCTATGGGAGTTCCCGACGTCTTCAGCCCTGCCAAACTCGGCCCGATCACGTTGCGCAACCGGATCATCAAGGCCGCGACGTTCGAGAACCGCACGCCTGACGCACTGGCCTCCGACGATCTCATCGAGTATCACCGGTTGCCGGCCGCCGGCGGGGTGGGCATGACCACCGTGGCCTACTGCGCGGTCTCCCAGGGCGGGCGCACTTCCAACGACGGGCTGTGGATGCGCCCGGAGGCAGTCGCCGGGCTGCGCCGGCTCACTGATGCGGTGCACGCCGAGGGAGCCTTGGTCAGCGCTCAGATCGGCCATGCCGGCCCGGTCGCCGACGCGCGCTCTAACAAGGCCCGCGCCCTGGCCCCGGTGCGGTTCTTCAACCCGATCGGCATGCGTTTCGCCAAGAAGGCCACCCGCGACGACATCGACCAAGTCATCGCCCAGCACGCCGACGCCGCCCGCTACGCCGTGGACGCCGGGTTCGATGCCGTCGAGATCCATCTCGGCCACAACTACCTGGCGAGTTCCTTTCTGAGCCCGCTGATCAACCGTCGCACCGACGAGTTCGGGGGATCGCTGGCCAACCGCGCCAAGGTGGCCCGCGGCATCGTGGCGGCCGTGCATCGCGCGGTCGGCGGACAGATCGCGGTGACGGCCAAACTGAACATGGCCGACGGAGTCCGCGGCGGTATCAACCTGGACGAGTCGCTGACCACCGCGAAGTGGCTGCAGGACGACGGCGGCCTGGACGCGCTGGAGCTCACGGCCGGCAGCTCGCTGGTCAACCCGATGTACCTGTTCCGCGGGCACGCCCCGGTGAAGGAATTCGCGAGCGTCTTCCCCCCGCCGTTGAGCTGGGGCATGCGGATGACCGGCAACAGATTCCTGCGCGAATACCCCTACACCGACGCCTACCTGCTGGACAACGCCCGACTGTTCCGCGCCGAGTTGTCGATGCCGCTGATCCTTTTGGGCGGCGTCACCAACCGCGCGACGATGGATCAGGCGATGGCCGAGGGATTCGAGTTCGTCGCAATGGCCCGGGCGTTGCTGGCCGAACCGGACCTGGTCAACCGGATCGCTGAGGACTCGACGACGCTGTCGGAGTGCACGCACTGTAACCAGTGCATGCCAACGATCTACCGACGCACGCACTGCGTCGTTACGGGCGCACCGGACGCAACTCGCTAGAGTTGACTCGATGAGTCACCCAGCCCCGCCGGTGCTGACCGTCCGTCATGACGGGTCGCAAGGCACGTTCTCCGCAGGCCACGACGTGGTCATCGGACGCGACCTGCGGGCCGACGTCCGCATCCCGCATCCCCTGGTCTCGCGGGCTCATCTGCTGCTGCGCTTCGAGCAGGGCCGGTGGTTGGGGATCGACAACGGCTCCCTGAACGGCATCTACGTCAACGGCCAGCGGGTGCCCGTCGTCGACATTCGCGACGGACAGGCCGTCAACCTCGGCAACCCGGACGGACCGCGGGTCGCCTTTGAGGTGGGCCGACACCAGGGTCAGGCCGGCCGGCCGCCCCAGACCGTCTCGATCCAGTTGCCGCAGCCCGGCCAGCCAGGAATCGCACGTCCGAGCCGGCCGCCACAGCCGTCGGGCTGGCCGTCTCCACCCGAACCCGCGGCGTATGCGGATCCGCGGTCGGCCGGGCACCCCGGCGTGCAGCAGCCCTACCGGCCGCAATCCGGCCCGGCGCCCCATCCACCGTCTGCCCCGCTCCGGCCGCCGGCGTATCAGCCCGGGCCCGCCCCCGACGCGGCGCTGCGCCCCGGCTATCAACCTCCCGCACCCCCGGTGGCTCCCGCTGAGGTATTCCCCCCGCACCAGCCCGCCACCCGGATGGCACCGGTGTCGGCGACGCCGCCCGAAGTCGGCAACATCGCCACCCGCATGATCGACATCCTGCGGCCGGCCTCCAGCTCCGCGCCGGACGCACCGGTCGGGGCTCTCACCATCGGCCGTGCCACCGACAACGACGTGGTGATCTCCGACGTGCTGGCGTCCCGCCACCACGCCATGCTGATCCCCACGCCGCTGGGCACCGAGATCCGTGACAGCCGAAGCATCAACGGCACGTTCGTCAACGGCGTCCGGATCGGTTCGGCGATCCTGTCCGAAGGCGACCTGGTCACGATCGGCAACGTCGACCTGGAATTCACCGGCGGCACCCTGCTGCGCCGCACCGAAGCCGCCACCCGCACCGGAGGGCTGGAAGTTCGCGATGTCTGCTTCGACGTCGAGGGCGGCAAGCGGCTGCTCAACAACATCTCGCTGACCGCCCGGCCGGGCACCCTGACCGCGATCATCGGCGGCTCGGGCGCCGGCAAGACGACGCTGTCGCGGCTGATCGCCGGCTACACCCGGCCCACCGCCGGCTCGGTCACCTTCGAGGGCCACAACATCCACACCGAGTACGCCTCGTTGCGCAGCCGGATCGGGATGGTGCCCCAGGACGACGTGGTGCACCGGCAACTGACCGTCAACCAGGCCCTGGGATACGCCGCCGAACTGCGGCTGCCGCCGGACAGCAGCAAAGCCGACCGGGACAAGGCCGTCGCGCAGGTCCTCGAGGAACTCGAGTTGACCAAGCACGCCGACACTCGGGTGGACAAGCTCTCCGGTGGCCAGCGCAAGCGCGCCTCAGTGGCCTTGGAGCTGCTGACCGGGCCGTCGCTGTTGATCCTCGACGAGCCAACCTCGGGCCTGGACCCGGCGCTGGACCGCCAGGTGATGCTGATGCTGCGCGGACTGGCCGACGCCGGCCGGGTGGTACTGGTGGTCACCCACTCGGTGTCCTACCTCGACGTGTGCGACCAGATCCTGTTGGTAGCTCCTGGCGGCAAGACCGCGTTCTGCGGACCGCCCAAAGAGGTATTCCCGGCCATGGGGGCCGACAACTACGCCGACATCTTCGCCAACGTCGGAGCCGACCCGGACGAAGCCAACCGCCGCTTCCTCGAACGAGGCGGCGGCGGCCCGCAGGGCGCGGCTGCTGCCGTCCCGTCGACCCCGCCCGCCGACTTGGGCAGTCCGCCGGCGGAAAGCCTGCGCAAACAGCTGTCGACCATCGCGCGTCGCCAAGTCCGGCTCATCGTCTCCGACCGGGGCTATTCGGTCTTTTTGGCGATACTCCCCTTTATTGTGGGCGCGCTGTCGCTGACCGTGAAGGGCAACGGGGGGCTCGGGATGCCGGGGCCCGATGCCCCGACCGAGCCGCAGTACATCATGGTGCTGCTCATCATCGGCGCGGTCTTCATGGGAACTGCGCTGACGATTCGAGATCTCATCGGCGAACGCCCGATCTTCAAACGAGAACAGGCCGTGGGTCTGTCGACCGTGGCCTACCTGCTGGCCAAGATCACGGTGTTCTGCGCGTTCGCCACCGCGCAGGGAGCAATCGCCACCATCATCGTGATTCTGGGCAAGGGCGGGCCGACTCAGGGCGCCGTGATGTTCGGCAGCGCGAATTTCGACCTGTTCCTCGCCGTGGCCGGGACCTGTGTGGCCTCCGCGGTGCTGGGGTTGGCACTGTCGGCGTTCGCGCAATCCAACGAGCAGATCATGCCGATGCTGGTGGTCTCGATCATGTCGCAGCTGGTGCTGGCCGGCGGCATGATCCCGGTGACCGGGCGCGCCGGGCTGGCGGAGGCCGCCTGGGTGACGCCGGGCCGGTGGGGATATGCCGCGGGCGCGTCGGCGATCGACTTCAACAAGCTGGTCAACGTGCCGCAGATCCCCAAAGACCACCTGTGGGACCACACCAAGGGCATCTGGCTGTTCGACATGGGGATGCTGGCGCTGCTGTCGGTGTTCTACACCGTGCTGGTGTGGTGGAAGATCCGACTCAAGCGCTAGCCGGCGGCGTCGAAAACGACACGCAGCTGCGACGGCCCGCGCAACTCGGGGCCCAGCAGGCCGGCGATCCGCACCGATTCCGGCTCGACCAGCCGCAGCCCGGGAAGCCGGTCCAATAGCACCCGCACCGCCGTCTCCATCTGAGCCACCGCCAGGAACTGGCCCAGGCACACGTGCGGACCGCTGCCGAAACTCACCGACGCGACGGCGTGACGCCCGATGTCGAATCGGTCGGGATCGGCATAAACCGCCGGGTCCCGGTTCGCCGCGGCGATGGCCAGCAATACCCACGTACCGGCGGACATCTCGATACCGCGCCACGTCAGATCTGCCGGCGCGATCCGCGGCACGATCGCCGGTCCCGGCTCCCAACGCATCGCCTCCTCGACCGCCCATCGGATGTCTTGTGGGTTGGCGCGCAGCCGATCGAGCTGCTCGGGGTGGGTCAGCAACGCCCACAGCAGGTTGCCCAGGCTTGGATAGCTGGTGTCGACCCCGGCGGGAAACAGCAGCCGGGTGAAAACGTAGATCTCCTCATCGGTGAGGCGGACACCGTCGATCTCGGCGGTCACCAGTTTGGACACCAGGTCGTCGGAGGGGTTCCTGCGCTTCTCGGCCACGAACGGCTTGAGGTAGGAGGTGAACGCCTCCGACGCGCGCATCGCAGCATCGGGATCGGTCGGGTAGAAGAACAGGTCGTGGGCCCACTGCGCGAATTTCGGCCAGTCCGCCATCGGCAGGCCCAGCATCGCGCTGGTGACCTGCAGCGGGAACTGCCTAGTGAACTCGACCGTCAGGTCGGCGGTGCCGCGGGCGACGAAGCCATCGACGAGGCGGTGCGCGATCGGTTCGAGAAGCTCGGCGGTGTAGGTCTGCATCAGCGAACGACGGAACGCCCCCGACACCAACGCCCGGTGCATGCGGTGCTCCTGGCCGCTCATGCACTGCAGCGTCTTACCCATCACCGGACGCGTGGTCAGGTCGTACATGGCGGCCGCCGGGAAGGTCTTGTCGTCCTTGAACCCGGCGGCGACGAGCTCGTTGGTGAGCAGCACGACGGCGGGCATGCCGCGATACGTCGTCCTGGCGTAGGGTCCGCGGCTGCGGAGCCGGCGGAAAACGCCATGCAGATCGGCTAGCTCATCGCTGCCGAAATCGATGTCCGCACCGTCGATCAGGACTGTCACGCCGCCTCCTAAGCTCGTTTGTCGATACGAACTGTAATTACATTGCGTAATGTCAGTCAAGGGGTCGCGGTTGGTTAGGCTTGGCCCCCGCAGGCCCTGGACGTTCGAGGCTGGGAGATTTCATGACGCGAGGCGACGGTCAGCATCGACTGGGCCCCTTTCGCGATCCGAAGGTGGACGGCGCCGTTCTGGCCAGTACACGTCGACTCCTGATCGAACGCGGCTATCGCGACACCTCGGTGGACGCCATCGCCGAGGCCGCCGGGGTAAGCCGGCCCACCATCTACCGCCGGTGGCCCTCCAAGGCCCATGTGGTTTACGACGCCGCTTTTCCCGCCGATGCCGACCGGATCAAACCGTCCGGGGATGCGGTGGCCGAACTCAAGACGTTGGTTCGCAACATCATCGGCTGGCTGGGTGACCCCGCGGCCGCCGCAGCGCTGCCGGGCTTGATCGTCGACATGCGCGCCGACCCTGCACTGCAGGCAAGTATCGGCGAACGGCACAGCGCGGTGTTCAGCGCCGACCTGCGTGAGTTGTTCGCGCGCAACAGCGACGTGCTGCGCCCCGTCGACCCCGACACGGTGCTGGACATGATCGTCGGCGCGGCGATGCAGGCGCTGTCGACTCGCAACGTGACCGACCTCGACGTCTACGCCGCCTCTCTGGCCGACGCTCTGCTGCACGGCATCCTGGCGACCTGACCGGAGAAGCCTCTTGACCGGGTGAGACCCCGCTGCTACTTTAGCCGATACGGTTTGTCATTACAGAGTGTCACTCCAAATCGGACGGCCAGGTCGAAGGGGAATCGTCATGTCACACAACAACATCAGCAAGACCGGCCGCGCGCGCCTTGCCAAGGCCGCGGGGATGGCGACCTCCGCGGCGGCCGGGGCCCTGGCAATGGCGATCGCCGCGCCGCATGCCGCCGCCGCGGCCTCCACCGAGGCGGCGGGCTCGCTGCAGTCGACCATCGATCAGCTGCTGGCCGAGATGCAGGCGGCCGCGACCAAGGACGCGACGGTGCCGTTCGCGACGCCGGGCAATCTGGAGCTCTTGCCGAGCGCGCTGCAAAGCCTGTTGTTTCAACAGCTGATGATGTACACGCACGACATGTACCCGACCGACCCATTCCTGAACGAGTTCGGCATGACGACCACGCCCGCCTCCAACACCCGCCTGTTCACCGAACTGCCCACCCCGGGCAACTTCTACTGGATCAGCGAGGGGCTCGACCCCAATGCGACTTACACCATCAGCGGAGATTTCAACGACGCCAAGAACATCCAGTTCCTGGTCTATGACATCACCCCCACCGGATCCAACCAGCTCGGAATTCTGATGTCCGGTCAGAACATGGTGATCAACCCCGACGGGACCTACACCGTCTACGTCGGACCCACCCAACCTGAAGGAGCGGTCAACTATCTCAATGGCACCGGTATGACCGACTTCCTGGTCAAATCCTTTATGGGACAGTCGGGTCCGTCAAGTGTCCACATCGACTGCATCGCAGACTGCCCGGCGCCCACCCCCGGCGTGACCGGTAGCGGTCTGTCCGACGTCGCGATCACCGACGTACTGACGCAGCTGACCCAGAAAATGGCGGTGAACAACGCCATCTTCATGGCCCTGGCCAAGTCCGGCGGGATCTTCGAAGCAGACAACACCATGAGCAGTATCGGCGGCCACGGCATCATCGGGGAGAACACCGCGAACCTCACCTCCATCGGGCAGTGGGACCTCAAGCCCGACGAGGCGATGATCGTGCGGATCCCCGGAACGGTCACCAATATCAATCTAGACAATGCCTGGGGACAGATGCTGCCGTTCCCCTTGTCGCAGACCAACTTCAACAACATCTATCCGTTCCAGTCGTATCAGGCCGCGGACGGCTACAACTACTACGTGATCAGCGCGACCAACCCGGGCGTGGCGAACTGGCTGGACACCACCGGCATCCAGAACGGCGAGATCGGTGTCAACCTCGCTGGCGACCCGGATCTCGTCGGTCAAGATGTGCAGACCGAAGTGGTCAAGGTGAGCGACGTCAGCAAGTACCTTCCCGCAGACACCCCTACCGTCAGCCCCGAGGAATACGCCGCCGCGATGACGGCCCGGGTGTTGTCCTACGACCACGCCATGGACTCGGTGCGGACGTCCAGCGGCTCCACCTGGGTGACCGAACAGTTGTGGCTCCGCGACATCCAGACCGCAATGGGCGCCGATCAATTCTCCACGGTGTTCGGCGACCAGCCGTCCATGCCGATGTGGCTACGGCTCACCCCGGCGCTCAGCCCCGACATGCTCGCCGTCGCCAAGGACTTCTTCACCAATCCGTCCGCCAGTTTCGCGGCGATCCAAGACAGCCTCACGTTGGCGAACAACGACATCAGCTTGCCGATTCAGCTGGCGCAGACGCTGTTACAGCAGAACTTCGAGCAGACCTTCGGCGCGGTGCAGACCGACCTGGCGTCCGGCCAGTGGACCCAGGCACTGACCGACCTGACGCTCGGAGGACAACAGCTGGGCTCGATCCTCAGCGACGCGCTGTTCGACGCCAACACCAGCATCACCGCCGGAATCCTCAACGCCCGTGATGATCTGGCAACCGCGGTCATGCTCGCCAACGGCGGCTTCCCCACCCATTCGGACCTGCTGGGCACCCTGGAGTGGGCGCTCATGCCCCAGTTGAGCGCGTTGGGCCCAGATGCGACGCTGACCGACTTCGGTGCGCTGCTCAATTCGGCCTTCGCCGACCTCGGTTCGCTGCTGGGCTGATCTGCTCGGTGTCGGATTCACTGTCCAGGCGCAGCCCGTGGGCGGCCGCGTAGGTCAGCGCCTGGGCGATGTCGATCCGCGCGCCGGTCAGCGACGCGGTGGTCCACAGCGTGGGGTCGACCCGCGCGCCACGCAGGTCCGCCTCGTCCAGCCGGGTGCCGATAGTCCGGGCGCCGCTCAGGTCGGCGCCCCGCAGCACCGCTTTGCGCAGGTCTGCCTCCACCAGGTTGGCCTCTCGCAGCCGGCAACCGCTCAGGTCCACCGCCCGCAGGTCACTGCCACCGAGCCCGGCCAGGGTGAAGTCCACCTCCTCGAACACCAGCGGCCGCATCCGGCACTGCACGAATTGGGAGCCGAGCATGCTGCACTGGACGAACTCGGAATGCCACAGCGAGGCCCGCTCGAAGCGACAGTTGCGGAAGGCCGATCCGCGGTGCACCGACTCGCCGAGGTCGGCACCGGTGAAGTCGCACTCGTCGAACACCACCCGCTCGGTGCGCAGCCGCGACAGGTCCGCATCGCGAAAGTCGTGACCGGTGAACTCGCGCCCGGTCCACTCTTGTGTGTCGCTCAAGCCTGCGGCGCCAGCGTGGACAGCGCGTATTCGCTGATCGCGATGAGCGCGTCGCGGGCCGACCGGGGGTCGCGGGCGTCGACGGCGATCACCGGAATGTGTTCGGCCAGAGCCAGGGCCTTGCGCACCGCGGCGACCGGATAACGCGGTGCACCGTCGAACTCGTTGACCGCGATCAGGAAAGGCAGATTGCGGTGCTCGAAGAAGTCCACCGCGGCGAAGCTGTCCTGCAGTCGGCGGCAGTCGACCAGGACGATCGCACCGATCGCACCGCGCACCAGGTCGTCCCACATGAACCAGAACCGCCGCTGGCCCGGCGTACCGAATAGGTAGAGCACCAAGTCGTCGGCCAGCGTGATGCGGCCGAAGTCCATCGCCACCGTGGTGGTCCGCTTGTCGGGGGTGGCCTCTAGCACGTCGACACCGGCCGAGGCATCGGTGACCAGCGCTTCGGTGCGCAACGGCATGATCTCTGAGACCGTCCCGACGAAGGTGGTCTTGCCGACCCCGAATCCGCCGGCAATGACGATCTTCGTCGAGGCCGAGTCTCGCGGAGGAGCTACGGACCTGTCGGAGGGCCTATCCGAGCGCTCGTAGGCCACGAAGGGTCCTTCCTATCAGGTCTCGGCGTTCGTCCCGGGTCGATGTCTCGGTCAGTGTGGCACGCACTCGAAGGTATCCCGACGTGACCAGATCACCCACCAGCACCCGCGCGACACCCAGCGGCAGGTTCAGCCGGGCAGAAATCTCGGCGACCGACGGCGCGCCCTGACACAGTTCGACGATCCGCCCGCGCGGATCGCTGACCGGCCATTGGTTGGGCTGGGCTACCCGCAGGGCCTGCACCGGGGCCTCCAGCGGCAACGGCACGTCGGTGTGCGTTCGACCGGCGGTCAGCGTGTACGGGCGGACCAGATTTGCCTCAGCCTCCAGGTTCTCTGTGACCTCGGGCGGCTGCGGGCGCGACCAACGCTCGGGCATGTCCATCGCCATTCACCGGCACCTCACGAGTGGCCGCCCCGCGACGGCGCCGACCGGCGCGCCGATGAGACCACCGCTCCGACTCGTTCCACCAGAACCGCCATCTCGTACCCGATCTGGCCGATATCGCAGGACGTGCTCGCCAACGTCGCCAGGTGCGAGCCGTCTCCGACTCGCATCAGCAGCAGGTAGCCGTGCTCCATCTCCACCACCGACTGCAGGACCCGGCCACCTTCGAACAACTGCGACGCCCCGGTCGCCAGGCTGGCCAATCCGGACGCCACCGCGGCCAGCTGGTCGGCCCGCTCGGTGGGCAGGTGCTCGCTGGCCGCCACCGTCAGACCGTCGACCGACACCAGCACCGCATGCGACACCCCGGGCACCTCGCGTGCGAAATTGGAGACCAGCCAGTCCAACGAGCTTTCGGCGGTACGGCGCTGCGCGGTGGGATCGGTTGGGAAAGTCATTACTGGTTCTGTCCCTGGTCGGTGTCGAGGCTATTTTCTGGGCCCTTTTCTGGGCCCTTTTCTGGGCCCTTTGCCAAGCCGCCTTCTAGGCCGATTTCTCGGGCGTGCGATCGTGCGGCGTGCACTCCGCCGAAGTGACTGCTGATCGAAGTGCGGATCGCCGCGGGATCCCGTTCCAGTGGCTCGGGGGCGGGCTGGGGCGGTACGCCGTTGGATGTTACCGGCTGTTCTGAGTCAGCCGAACCGTGCGCCGCGGCATGGGGGTCTTCGTCTGCCGGCGCCTCTGCCGCGGCTGAGCCGGGCACCAGCCGGGCGCCGGGCTCGCGGACCGGCAGGCCGTGCTCGGTGTGAGCGAGCACCGGCACGTTTTCCGCTTCCGCGGCTACCGACCAACCGCGGTCCCAGACCGACTGCCAGTCCAGATCGGCGCGCAGGCTGGGCTCGTTGGGGTCGTTGCCCACCGACTCCGAGAGCATCCGCTGGTAGATCGAGTCGGTTTCGGACTCGGGCTCGGGCTCGGGAGCTGCCGTGGCGACTCGGGCACGCGCCGCGAAATAGCCCGAGGTATCAATGGGAGCAAACTTCTCGGCCACCGGTTCAGCGGCCCGCTGCGGGTCCGGGGTCGGTGCTTCCGGCTGCCGAACGCCCGGCTGCTCGGCTTCCCACCACGGTTGCGGCAACTCGCGGCGTACCCGCTCGGGGGCCGTCGGCGGCTGCGACGGTTGTTCAGAGGGCACGCCGGTGATGCCGCTGGACCCCGGGGTGCGTCGCGGCAGCAGCGAGACGACGGGACCGGGTTCGGCAGGCTCGGCGTCCTCGTAGGGCGCATACGACTGGTAGGGCTCGGGCTCATATTCGTATGGTTCGGCTTCATCCCGCTGCGGTGCGGGCTGCGCCTGCTCGGCGGGAGCGAAGTCGGCCTGGGCGGGCGGCGCGAGTGCCGGCGACTCCTCGAACGACCTGACGGTCAGCAGGTGCGGCGGCAGATACACCTCGGCGGTGATGCCACGAGATCCTTGCGAGGCCGGGAACAGCCGGACCTCGATTTCGTGGCGAGCGGCCAGTCGAGAGATCACGAACAGACCCATGTGCCGGGCGTTCTCCGGACTGAACTCGCCGCCGGCCGCCAGGCGCATGTTGGCCATCCGCAGGTCGGCGTCGGTCATCCCCAAGCCGGCGTCGACGACCTCGACCACTACCCCGCCGTCGTTCTCGAAACCGGCGACCACCCGCACCGGCTCCGTCGGCGCCGAATAGCGCAGGGCATTGTCGATCAGTTCCGCGAGCAGGTGTATGCAGTCCGCGCCGGCGGCGCCGATCACGGTGGTGTCGGGCACCAGGACGGTCTGCACCCGGTCGTAGCCCTCCACCTCCGAGGCGGCCGCGCTGATCAGGGTCGCCAGCGGAACCGGCCGACCCCGCTCATGCGGCACCCGCGCACCGGCCAGCACCAGCAGGTTCGCGCCGTTGCGCCGCATCCGGGCGGCCAGGTGGTCCAGCCGGAACAGGCTCTCGAGTCGATCCGGGTCGTCCTCATTGCGCTCCAGCCGGTCGATGAGCGCCAACTGCTGATCGACTAGGGACCGGTTGCGCCGCGACATCGTCTCGAACATCTCGTTGACCAGGCGCCGAAGCCGTGCCTCATCACCGGCGAGCAGCAGCGCCTGGGCATGCAGCTCGTCGACGGCGTGGGCGACCTGCCCGACCTCCTCGGTGGTGTACACCGGCAGCGGGTCGGGGTCGCGGTCTGAACCGGGTACACCGGCACGCAACCGGGTGATCTCCTGTTCGAGGTCGACGTGGGCGACCTGCAAGGCGCTGTCGCGCAGGGTCCGCAGTGGCCGCACCAACGAGCGTGCCACCAGCCACACCGCCAACAAGGTGGCGGTGATCGCGGCCAGCACCAGCACGATGTCGCGGAGGGCGGCAGCGCGCCGGTCCGCGGCACGGTCTTCCACCGCCGCGGTGACTGCCCCGGTGTTCTCGCTGATGAGCTGGGCGGCGATCTGGTCGGTGGTACGGATGGAGTCGCGCAGCACCGGGTTATTGGGCAGCACCTGCTCCGGGTCGGACATGATCGACATCCGGGTCACCAGCTGCTGTTGCAGCGATTTGGCGTCCGGGGAGTCCACCCCGAGCACCTCGCTCATCCCGAACAGCGTCGACGGCTCGGTACCGGCCAAGGTCATCATCGAGCTGCGCAGCTCCGGATCGGGAAGCTCGCCACCCCGATTCACCAGCAGTTCCTGCATCATCATCTGGCCCCGCGCGCCGACGGCACGGCTCAAGCCCTCGGTCTGCGCCCGGATCCGCTCGCTGTCCACCCGCACCGACCCGTTGATGGCGTCCTCGGCGGTCAGCAGGATCGGCGCATAGCCGGTCACCTCGTCGCGCAGGCCGACCCCGGTGGTCGAGACCGAACTCAGCAACCCCTGGCCGCGTTCGATCAGCGACTCCACTCCGGACCGCACATCGGTCGCCACATCGGTGTGCGACAGCCGAGACTGCAGCTCGTACTTGCGGTTCTCGAAGTTCTTCCGGGCACCTTCGGCATCGCCGTCAGAGGAAGCGGCCACCAGCGCGTCGCCCAACGCCGACATGTAATTGGTGATCGCCGGAATCATCTCGGCGCGGTCGGCGACCAGCCGAAGCCGGTTGGCCTCGGTGAGCGCATTGGAGACACGCAGCCCGCCGAACAGCCCGGCCAGCGCCAGCGGCAGCAGTGCGATCGCCAGCACTTTCCACCGAACCGGCCAGTTGCGCACCGACCACCGCGACGGACGTTTGACCGCCGCGGCGTCCGGCTCCTCGTCCCGGTCGACTGGGTCTTCTACGGCCGGGTCCACCCCGTCCGGGTGGTCGAAGAGCGTCACCAGTCAGCGGCCGGCTCACCGACCGCTCGGCTGAAATTCACCGTTTGCGCCTCATTCATCGGACTTTCCAGAACCTGGTACCCGCACCGCGGGTTGCGGTGTGGTGCCGGTCTTGAATCAGGGTATGGGACCGGTCTTGAATCAGACGGTCCACCTAGATCGGCAATTCGACGAGTATGACAGTCGCCACGCGGCATGACCAGAGCCTTTATCGAAAAGGCACAGCTCCCGAGACCGGATCGTGCCCTCAGAAGGCGGGCACGACACCCCCCGGCGTGGTCGTTGATTGCCGCAATGTCAATAGCAGACGGTGCTTCGTGGGCAAACTACGATGCGTAGCCAAGACGCCATCTGTATCGAGTAATTCATAAAAGTCGGGACCAGTGAATTCGTCGCCTGCGTGCGCGGTGCGGACAGCTCACGGTCGACACTCTCGCCAGCCTCGACCCGGCGCCGGGAGAGTGGCCGCCGTCGTGATCATCACGTCGGTCAGCGACACCGCGGGGTCGTGAGGCAGGGCGGGAGCCCGCCCTGGGTGAGCCTCGGCGTTACTGCTCGACTTTGCTTTCGAGGTTCTTCACCGCAGCGGGGTCGTTCTCGGTCATGCCGATCTTGGCGGCACCGCCGGGAGAGCCGAGTTCGGCGAAGAAATCCGCGTTGTTCTGCGTGAA
>NZ_JBYCLD010000167.1:0-3261 GCF_057473725.1 Mycobacterium sp. TH-M11
GGCCACGCCGCGACCATCGAGGGCGAAGTCAGGAAAATGATCGCCGACTGGGGCGATGAAGGCGAGATCGAACTGCTCGACTTCTTCTCCGAGTTGACCATCTACACCTCGACGGCCTGCCTGATCGGCCTGAAGTTCCGCGAGCAGCTAGATCACCGGTTCGCCGAGTACTACCACGAACTGGAGCGCGGCACCGATCCGCTGTGCTACGTCGACCCGTACCTGCCGATCGAGAGTTTCCGGCGCCGCGACGAGGCGAGGGTGAAACTGGTTGCGCTGGTTCAGGAAATCATGAACCAGCGACTGGCCGATCCGCCCAGGGACAAGGCTGATCGCGACATGCTCGACGTGCTGGTGTCGATCAAGGACGAGCAGGGCAATCCGCGATTCTCGGCCGACGAGGTCACCGGGATGTTCATCTCGCTGATGTTCGCCGGGCACCACACCAGCTCGGGCACATCGGCATGGACGCTCATCGAGTTGATTCGTCACCACGACGTCTACGCCGACGTCCGCGCCGAGCTCGAGGAGCTGTACGCCGACGGTCAGGAGGTGAGTTTTCATGCGCTGCGCCAGATTCCGAAGCTGGACAACGTCGTCAAGGAGACGTTGCGCCTGCACCCGCCGCTGATCATCCTGATGCGGGTGGCCAAGGGGGAGTTCGAGGTCGCCGGTTTCCCGATCCACGCCGGTGACTATGTGGCCGCGTCGCCGGCGATCTCCAACCGGATTCCCGGGGACTTCCCCGACCCGAACGCGTTCAAGCCGGACCGTTACAACAAGCCCGAGCAGGCCGACGTCGTCAACCGGTGGACCTGGATTCCCTTCGGCGCGGGCCGGCATCGTTGCGTGGGAGCGGCTTTTGCGCAGATGCAGATCAAGGCGATCTTCTCGGTACTGCTGCGCGAATACGACTTCGAGATGGCGCAGCCCGCCGACAGCTACCGCAATGACCACTCGAAGATGGTCGTACAGCTCGCGAGACCGGCCAAGGTCCGTTACCGCAAGCGGCAGGCGTAAGGCAGCTCATGGGATTTCGCATCCACGTCGACGCCGATTTGTGTCAGGGCCATGCGATGTGCGAGCTGGAAGCACCCGACTACTTCCGGGTGCCCAAACGCGGAAAAGTCGAGATCTTGGACTCCGAACCCGGGGACGAGGCCCGCGACGAAGTCGAGCGGGCGGTCGAAATGTGCCCCACCCAAGCTCTACTGATCACAGAAGATTAAGGAGACCAAGACGATGGCGTCTTTCGAACGCTCCCGCTTAGAAGCGTGGGTCGAGCGTTGGCTGCAGGCCAACAAGGACTGTGAAAAAGCCGGCGACTGGCGGCCTTTGGGCGACTTCTACGCCCCCGAGGCCACCTACGGCTGGAACATCGGGCCCAAGGAGGACGTGATGTGCGTCGGGGTCGACGAAATTCGCGACGTCGCACTCGGCCTCGAGATGGAGGGCCTGGAGAACTGGGTGTATGAGTACCAGAAGGTCCTGATCGACGAGAAGCAGGGCGAGATCGTCGGATTCTGGAAGCAGATCGTCAACAAGAGCGACGGCACCCAGGACCAGATCTACGGCATCGGCGGCAGCTGGTTCCGTCTCAATGCCGACGCGCTCATCGAGTGGCAGCGCGACTTCTTCGACTTCGGGCACGTCGCGACGATGTTCGCGAACCTGATCGAGTCCGGCGATCTCAGCGCAGGCATGCAGAACCGCATCCAGCGCAGCGTGGCCGGCGAAAAGTTGCCCGGCTACTACCCGCTTGGTCAGGCGCCGGTACCCATCTGGTGAGCCATATCCGGCTCCCCAGGTGACCGGGGTCACCCTACTGACCTACACTCAACCAAGCGGTTGCTTGCGTGGAGCTAAGCCGTTCTCAACCGAATTTCAACGACGAAAGCAGGTTCACGATGAAGACCAAAGGCGCGCTGATCTGGGAGTTCAACCAGCCGTGGTCGATCGAGGAAATCGAGATCGGCGACCCCCAGAAGGACGAAGTCAAAATCCAGATGGAAGCGGCTGGCATGTGCCACTCCGACCACCACCTGGTCACCGGCGGCATCCCGATGGGTGGCTTCCCGGTTCTCGGCGGTCACGAGGGCGCCGGCATCGTCACCGAAGTGGGCCCCGGCGTTGAGGACATCGCGGTCGGCGACCACGTCGTGCTGTCGTTCATTCCCTCGTGTGGTCACTGCCCGACCTGCCAGTCCGGCCTGCGCAACCTGTGCGACCTGGGCGCCGGCCTGCTCAACGGCGCGGCGGTATCCGACGGCACGTTCCGGATTCACGCCCGCGGCAAGGACGTCTTCCCGATGACGCTGCTGGGGACCTTCTCGCCGTACATGGTGGTGCACAAGAGCTCGGTGGTGAAGATCGACGAGTCGGTGCCCTTCGAGGTCGCCGCGCTGGTCGGGTGCGGCGTCACCACCGGCTACGGCTCGTCGGTTCGCACCGCCGACATCCGGCCCGGAGAAGACGTCGCGATCGTCGGCGTCGGCGGCGTCGGCATGGCGGCGCTGCAGGGGGCCGTCACCGCCGGAGCCCGCAACGTCTTCGTGATCGACCCGGTGGAGTGGAAACGCGACCAGGCCCTGAAGTTCGGCGCCACGCACGTCTACCCCGATATCTTCGCCGCGATGGGCGGAATCATGGAGGTCACCCACGGCCTGATGGCGCACAAAGTCGTGGTCACGGTCGGTGAGCTGCACGGCGCCGATGTGGACAACTACATGATCTTGACCGCCAAGGGCGGCACCTGTGTGCTGACTGCCATCGGCAGCCTGGTGGACAACAACGTCAGCCTGAACCTGGCGATGATGACCCTGATGCAGAAGACCATCAAGGGCACCATCTTCGGCGGCGGTAACCCGCAATTCGACATCCCCCAGCTGCTGTCGATGTACAAGGCCGGCAAGCTCAACCTCGATGACATGATCACCCGTCAGTACAAGCTGGAGCAGATCAACGACGGCTACAAGGACATGTTGGACGGCAAGAACATTCGCGGGGTCATCCGCTTCACCGACGCGGACCGGTAACCATCATGTCGGCCGAAACCGCGGAAAAGTCACCGGCACTGGCCGCGTCCCAGTCCTCCTGGCGTTGCGTGCAGGCGCACGACCGGGAGGGCTGGTTGGCCCTGATGGCCGATGACGTCGTGGTCGAAGATCCGATCGGCAAGTCCGTCACCAATCCCGAGGGCACCGGCGTGCGGGGTAGGGACGGCGTCGCCGAGTTCTACGACACCAACATCGCGGCCAACAA
>NZ_JBYCLD010000168.1:0-3177 GCF_057473725.1 Mycobacterium sp. TH-M11
ATGGCTACCAGCGCATCCGAGCGGTCATCCGCACCAAACCCCCGACACCCCGCCAGATGCTTATCCACCGTCGCTCATCGTCACTCGATCAACCGCAGCGTCAGTTCCACCGGACAACACAACTCACCGCGTTGATTGATCACCTCGATCTGCAGATCGACCAGTCCTGGTGCGGGTTTGGCCACCACGCTGGCGCGGCCCACCATCGTGTCACCGGCGTAGATCGATCCGGTCAGCCGCATCTTGCGCCGAACCACTCGGCTGCGCGGCCCGGCCCAATCGGTCGCGATCCGGTCGGCGAAGCCGGCGATGTGCATGGTGTTGATGAAAATGCCTGGATGCCCGTGCTTTTCGGCATAGTACGGGTCGAAGTGGACTGGGGTGTAGTCCCAGGTGGATCCGGAGTTCATCACCACCCGCTGATAGCTGATCTCATCACGCACCTCCGGTAGCTCCAGCGGCAACGTGACGCTCTCCCAGTCGATGGTCACGACGACCCAGCAGGAGTGAAGCGGAACAAGGTGTTCCGGTTGGTCGCCACCACCGCGCCGCCCTGCCTGTTGAAGGTGTCCAGTGTTTCGACGAAATGCCCGACGCCGAGCCTGGTCTGCTTCTCCGGTGACACCGAGAGCACTTCTTCGACGATCGTGAGTCGGTCGCCGTCGAGGATCGGCAGCGGAAATTCCGCCTCGTTGGCGGCGTTCACGATTGTGCTGCCGGGCAGCGGAACCCGGAGCGCAATCGCCGCCACTGGCGGCGCTCCGCCCGGCTGCCACGGCAGCGGGGTCAGCCAGCCCATCAGCAGCGCCGGTGGAGCCAGTAACCCTCCCCATGTCTGCGTTGCAAAGTCGGCATCCCAGTACGCCGGGTTGGCGTCCTGGACGGTGGCAGCGAACATCTGGATCCGGGCCGCGCTGACCACCGTCCCGGCAACTCGCGGCTGCGAGGCCACCCCAACCATCCGCAGGGCGTCGTCGTAGGTACCGAAGGCAAGCTTGTAGCTGATCGACGTCACGTCGAGACCGGCACCGAATCCCATTGCAGCTCGCGGGACGTGAAGTACCAGCCGCCACGCTCGTAGACCAGGCGATCGCGATAAACCCCGGTGGCACGCAGCGTCGAGCCGCCGGTGAACAGCAGCGCAACGCATCGCTGGGTTGCGTTGATACCGTCGACACTGATCTCGTGGTCGACGGTGACCAGCCGCCCCCTGCCGCCGTCGAACGCCGCCCGTAGGTCGGTGAAATCCTCACCGTCGCGGCTGAAACGCGCGCCCGAGTGACGGAACGTCGCGATCCACCCGTTGCGGTCGCCGTCGGAGAAGCACCGGTTGTGCCGTGCGGCCAAGTTCAAGATTGCGTCGCGCGCCACCGCGCCGTCGAGGACGTACTGCTGCTGATAAGTCATGGCCATCCGTTGTTCTCCCTGTCGCTCTGTTGATCCCGTCTAACGACTCACGATGTATCCGTGGGCTTCGCGGCCCCAGGTCGCGGGTCCGACTCTATGCGCGCGCGAAGGACGTCCTTGCGTATCCGGCCGACGACCGTCTTCGGCAACTCGCTGACGACTTTCACGTATCGCGCGGCCTCGAGCACCGCTGGATGCCGCATCACCACGGTCTCGACCTCGACCGAGAAGATGTTCTCGCCGCGCCGCAGCATTGAATCCTTCACCCGCGCTGCATAAGTCAGGTTCTGGTCGCCGTCGAAAGTACGGCGATCCCCGGTGCGAAACCACTGCGGGTGTGGGACGACGGCGGGGTCCGACGGTCTCAGGTAGCCCTCGCTCATCACGTGCCGGTAGCGCAGTCGACAGGTGATCATCACCCGATCGGGATATTGCTCGGCACGCCGGTCGAGGACTGCCGCGACACTGAACCGCTCGACACCGAAATCGAGCGGTTCGAAAGGCTTTCCGTCGCATGTGGGCGCCGCCCCAACTGGTAAGGGAGACATCGCTTCCCTAGGCCCTCGAAACGACCGGGTCGGGAACACCGTTTGGTGTGTAACCGAAGTCGTCGGCGGCGGCCTCTTCGCCCGGATAGAAGCGGTGCGCCCAACGCCGCAGCGCCGCATAGTCGTGCGCCTCTTCCGGAGCCAGGTTCGGCTTCTCCAGATATTTCATGTTCTCCCAGGTGAAGAAGTCCTGCTTGATGACTTCTTGCTGCAACGCAAGGAATTTGGCGGCCCGGCCGGTGGGCATGTCGCCGGAATCGCCGGGCTCGCGAACGGACGCCTGGGTATAGAAGTAGTCGGTGTAGTCCTCGTCGACCGGAGTCTGCCCGGTCACCTCGATGGTGGCCACCAAGTCACTGGGGAAGCGCACGATGCCCAGGCCCAGCGAGTAGTTGTCGTAAACGATCTTGGCGTCGACCGGGCCGTTCGGGGTCAGCCAGGTCTGTGACCGGCCGCCGCCGAAATGCGCGCTGACGGTGGCGTGCAAGTGGTAACCGGCAACCTCGAATGAGGTCGTGTTGGCCGGGTTGGCGGCCTTGTGCACGTACTGCACGTGATACGGGTCGGCGGCGTTCTCGATGATCATCTGCGCGTGCACCTTGACCCGGTTGAGCATGCGGCTGTGCGGGTGCAGCGGGTAATACTCGTCGGTTTCCAGCTCGGGCAGCACCGGCGGCTGCCAGTATGGGGCCCGGCCGTGCCGTTCGTGCCACACCAGGATGAAGCCGTACCACTCGGTGCAGGGATAGGTCTTGATCCGGACGTTGTGCTTGCAGCCGATCTTGCTATACGGAATCAGCGCGTTGCTGCCGTCGCCGCGCCACTGCCACCCGTGCCACGGACAGACGATGTTCTCGCCCTCGACGGTGCCGCCGACACCCATGTTCGCGCCGAGGTGCTGGCAGTAAGCGTCCAAGACATTCACCTCGCCGGACTCGGTGCGAAACAGCACCATCTCCTCGCCGAAGTAGTGCACCCGCTTGACGTCGCCGGGCGCCAACTCCGAGGCGAAGCCGACGATGAACCATCCGGTCGGGAACCGGTACTGCGACAGACTGATGCCGCTCGGCCCGAATTCCCGTTCCGATGGGTCGCTGTCGGCCGGATCGATGGTCATCGACTTCTCCATTTCCCGGCCAGCGTCGACTTGTTGTGCCCGAAGCGCCTCAAATCGCCCAACAACTCGACGTTGGCCTGTAAAAGCCATTGTTACTATTTTAGT
>NZ_JBYCLD010000169.1:0-38523 GCF_057473725.1 Mycobacterium sp. TH-M11
GCGGAGCAGCAGCCATCGTGATCCGTGGTAGGCGCCGGAGTCGCGCCAATCGTGGCGACCCACGCTGGAACGAGTTTCGGACTCCCCCGGGCCATGAAGCCTCCGTATTCGGAGCGATGCCCCTTACACCGCTCCCCGATTGGGCCTACTGGGACCGCCACGCCGACCAAGAGGACCGAAAATGATTACAGTTCGGCGTGTGTCGGTTCGGCGTCTTCTCGCTGCGATCGGCTTGGAGGTCCGCCCTTCGGACAGCTCAGCTGCTGCCCCAACAGGCAATCAATAGCCTCATCCCCAACGACCGACGAGGGCGGAATTTGCTGCGCAGCATTGGTGAGTCCAACGCAGCCGCTACCGCCGCAGAGATCGCCGTGGGCGTGTCAGACACCGATGGAACGATCAAGGCATGAACAAAATTCTCGCCGTCGCGGCGGTGGTCGGTGCCGCGCTCGTAGGCCCCGCACCCGTCGCGAACGCGCAGCCGTACACCGGTCCGTACTGCGACCCCAGCCGCAGCGACTACTACTACAGCATGTGCAAAGACGAATTCCAGAACGACCCTGACTGCAGCGAGTTTGGCGACATGCAGGACTGCCAGCAGGACTTCAGCGACTTCCAGCGGCAGCAACGCGAACTGACCCCGACGCCGAACTGAGCCGAGACGAACCAGAGAGCGGCCCGCCGAGTCGCGCGACGTGTGTCTCCACGGGCAAATCGGGCCGGAACTGGCACCGGCGTTGCAGCCTCATGATGCGAACACGCGTGATCTTGCGAGCCATTGTAGAACCCCCATTACACTGCACCCCAACAGCTTTCGGCAGCTGAAAATCGTTAGAACCAACCCATCCGACGTCTGCGAGTAGTGCGCTGCAACAGTGACGGACAGGCCCGCAATGGGCACCCAGCTCCAATCCCGGTGGCGCGCACCAGTCCGCGACGGTGGGCCGCAGGACAGTTGCCAGTATGTTGGCAGGTTTCGAAGCTGTCCCCATTAGGTTTCCGCTCGCATACTGAGGTCATGCGTATGGCCGAGGCCGATAGCCTGATCGCGATCGACTGCTTCAACGCCGCTCAGACAGCGCGCGAGCCGGTGACGGTCGTGCTGGTGCGCCGCGTGGTCGATCAGCTACTTGCACACCCCACCGAATGCGATTGCGGGCATTGCGAAGCGGCAGCCGTCGCCCGCGTCGGCGATGTCTGCAACATCGCCGCCACTTGGCAACGAGTGGTGGCTTTGGTCCCGCGCCGCGCGGCTCATTGAACCCGATTCCATCCGCACCCCGGCTCGGCGGCAGTCGACGACGGCGTTGGTATCAAGAACGCACAGAGGCTTCGCTACCTGCCCGCGATCTGCGCTTGCGCCATCGCGAGGGGCGCCTGCTCGGGACACTGCTGACGAATCACTCTACCGGCCAACACACCGGCGTTTGTCGCGTTGTATCCACGCGCCTCGAGCGTCGTCTCGATCGCGGCAAGGCTGGTTCCGCTCCGCAGCGCCGCACAAATGTCGTAGCGAGAGTCGACGGTCGCGGCCTGCGCGGGTGCGGCCAGCGTCAACATGGCAACCGATGCGGCCCCGGCCGCCAGGAGGGGAAAGCGCACGCTGTGACCGTTGGTCGTGTTGTGCCTCATGTCAGCCTCACAAGTGTCGAGATTCAGCCGCTGTTGCCAAGCACCAACGTCAGAACCCGCCGAAGGCTGCCCGATTCAGGGCGATCGTGACTCACCTCACGCCAGACCGCCGATTCGACGACTCGGGACGATCTTGAGCGCCTAAGCTGAGACACGCTCGCTCACCGAGAGGCCCGCGTATGACGACGGTTCTTCGCCGCGTGGCCGCCGCTGCCTTCGCGGCCGGCACTGCGTTGGCCGCCGCCGCGGTCGTGCCGCCCGCGGTGAGTTATGCGGGCTGCGAACCGAACTGGTCACGAAATGTCTGGACGGGTGAGTGTCGAAAGCCACCGCCGCCGCCGGATTGGTGGACCGTTCGGCCGGCGTACGCGCCGCCCTACGCGCCCGCGGATGTCCCGCCGCCGCCTCCCCCTCCACCGTGGGCACAACATATGCAGCCCAAGTGGGACGAAGGCTCCCAGCAATGGTTCTGGGCCGGGATCTGACGACCTGAGAACGACCTCGAGACGCATGGTCCGACAGCTATAGCTTGCGCACTCCGCGGATGACTTTCGCGAACGGGCCGCTGGCGGCGAGGCCGCGACGAAGACTCGGCTGCAAAGTGCTCAAGTTCAGCAACACCGGGTAGCTCAGCCCGTGATCGCGCCAGTCCGCCAACTGGTCCACGATCTCGTCGTGAGTGCCTTGCAGGCAGGCGTCTTTGAGTAATGACCGCGGAACGTTCGAGGTGTACTGCAGCACCGACTCCTCGTCGAAGACCTGCGGGATGATGTCCTGCGAGCCGGTGAAGTCCTCGCCCAGCGGGTGCGAGACACCGTGCCGCTTCCACAATTCTGCGGGTGCGTTCAACGCGAAGGTCTTCATCGCGGTCGATTCCAGCGCCTCGTCGACCTCCTGGCGGCTACCACCGGTCACGGTGAAGAAGAGGATGGCCGCACCGATCGACAACGGATCCCGGCCGGCATCGGAGGCCGCAGCACGAACCGCCGTCAGGCCGCGCGCGTACTCAGCAGGCGAAAACACCGCGGCGGGAAACCACGTGTCGGCGTAGCGGCCGGTGGCGCGCAGCATCCTGGGCCCGTGCGCGGCAATCCAGATCTCCGGCCATCTCCCCCGATACGGCCACAGCTCGAACACCGCGTTGTGCAGCGGGAAAAACGGCGAATCACGAGTCACGAGTTCTCCGCCGGAATTCCACAGCGCCCGAATCGTCGCCATCGCTTCCTCGAACCGCGCCACCGGCCGGGACCAATCCACGCCGTAGGGTTCGTTGCCCTCGCGCTCACCGGTCCCGATGCCGAGGATCGCCCGACCCTTGGTCAGCAGGTGTAACGTCGCGGCCGCCTGCGCGGTAACCGCGGGATTGCGCCGGCCGGTATCGGTCACACCGACACCAAGGCGCATGCGCCCCAAACGGTTTCGAGCGGCCAAATGCCCCAGGACAGTCCACGGTTCGAGGTTCGCGTCGACTTTCGGAGTCAGTCGCGCGGCACCGATGTATTTCGGCTGCGCCATCGCTCGCGGGAACAGTGAATTCAGGTGATCGGCCAGCCAGAACGAATCCGCGCGGGCGGCCACCGCCGACAGGTAGCTACCGCGCGTCACCGCCATCGGCGAGAAACGCATGGGCAGCGCCTGCGCCGCCAATCCGACCTTCAAAGCTTAACCCCCGGCAGCCGTCGACTACTGCTGACCGCCCGATCCTGCAATCCCCCCGTCTGGGGGCTGGGACGCGTTGCCACCGGCGTTCAACTGCTGCGCGTACTGCGGGCAGTAAGCACTTAACGCAATCGCGGTGAATTTGGCGGCACTTACAGTGTCAATCCCCGAATTCTGTTGCTGCACAAGTTTAACCACCTGCAGACCCGATTTCCCTTGCGATATCAAGTCACAGGTCGTGTGTCCCGCCGCGACAGCATTGCCGGGATCGTTGAAACTGATGCCGGCTTTGGCCAGCGCATCGACAAAGCTCGCGTCGACGCCAGGATCGGCATGCGCCGGAATCGCCAAACTCAGCGTCGACGCAATGCCAAGGACAACCAGAAGGCGCCTCATCACCGGCCCATCATCTCCGATCCCGGTGCCACGGTCGACTTCGGGCTGTCACTGGCCTGGCGGCAGGTACTGCGGGCAATAGGCGCTTTGCGCGATCACCGCGAATTGCTCCGCTTTGTCGGGGCTGATGTTCGGGTTCTGCGAAGCCACTTCGTTGACGACGTCAGGTTCCTGCCACCCCAGGTCCTGCAGCGCACAGACCGTCTTACCCGCCTTGATCGCGCTGTCGTTGTCGCTGAATTTGATGTTGGCTTTGCTCAAAGCGTCGAGAAAGCCTGAGTTGGTTGCCGGGTCGGCATGCGCGGGGACCGTCAAGCCGAGCAAGGAGGCAACCGCAACCACGGTAACAATGCGCAACACGACACCATCATGGCCTACGGCGACTCCTAAGGCACAAATCTTTACGAGGCCTTTATCCGCGCCGGACTTCGGGGCGGACCGGCGACCCGCGCTGCAGCAGCCGCCGAATGAACTTTTGACGGTGATGCGC
The DNA here is from genome assembly GCF_057473725.1 of Mycobacterium sp. TH-M11. Taxonomy (NCBI): domain Bacteria; kingdom Bacillati; phylum Actinomycetota; class Actinomycetes; order Mycobacteriales; family Mycobacteriaceae; genus Mycobacterium; species Mycobacterium sp. TH-M11. The sequence continues at coordinate 4,178 of NZ_JBYCLD010000169.1, forward strand.
GTCTCACCGACGCTCGGGGTCAGCGGTTACCGAATCGCCCCAGCGGTTCGGGCGCCCCTGACAGGATCACACGATGAGCGAAAGAATCGAAGTCCAGCGCATGATCGCCGCCCCGCCCGCCGAGATTTTCGCGGTCCTCTGCGACCCGCAGGGCCACGTCGCCATCGACTCGTCCGGCATGTTGCAGGACGCCGACGGCGCCTCGGTCGCCGCGGCCGGCGACAGCTTCGTCGTGCACATGGATCGTGAAGCCCTCAACGACTTTCCCGACCTCGGCAGGTACGACGTCACCGTAACGATCCGCGAATTCGAACAAGACCAGCTGATCTCCTGGACCGTGCTGGGTCAGATCCGGCCGCAGATCGGCCATGTTTACGGCTACCGCCTAGAACCCGGTCCCGACGGCGAAGGCACCCTGGTCACGTCGTTCTACGACTGGTCGCAGATCGATGCGAAGTGGCGCGAAGCCGCGATCTTTCCGGTGATCTCCGAAGGGGCGCTGCGGGCGTCGCTGGGCATCCTGGATCGCACGGTCCGCCGGGGTTACCCGAAAGCCTGACTGGGCGATCTGACTGGGCGATCCTGACTTTGGGCGATGCGGTGATGACCGCCGTAGCGCAGGCACAGACCGCGGTCGAAAATAGCCGAGGGTTCTACAACCGGGCACCGTGAGCCCGCCAGTGTGCCATCATGCGATGGTCGCCGAGGAGGAAAAATGCGCCGCTACCTGGTCGCCGTGATCGCCGTTATCGCGGCCACATTCGTCGTGGTACCCCGCGCGTCAGCCGGCGACGCGCCCATCGGCCATCTCGGTGACACGTTGCGGGTCGACACCGGGAAGATAATCGCCGACGTCACGGTCAGCAGCGTGCAACCGGTCGACCCGCCACCGGGATTCGGGTACAACCGCGTCGGCATTCCGGTCAAGAGCTTCCCCAACAGCGCGGTCGTGCGCGCCGATGTCGTCATCCACGCGGTACGGGTGCCGAACCCCTATCAGATGGCCACCGACTTCACCTTCGACGGCGTCACCCCGTTCGGCGACGCGTACAAATCCCGCGCCTCCGACGCGCCCGACGCGCTGGACGCCGCACTGACGAACGCGCCGGCCGGGTCGATCGTTCGTGGCGGCGTGTACTGGGAGGCCTACCGCGACCCGGTCTCCACCGTTGTGCTGCTGGACAAGAAGACCGGGTATCACCTGGCGCAGTGGAACCTGTAGCGCGCATCGCCATGGCGGCTTCCCCCAATGGCGGCTTCCCCCAACCGGGCGTCAATCAGGAAGCCAACGCGCAACGGTGTTACCAGGAGTGCCGCGCGGCAGCGGCCCTGTGATGGCCTGGTCGTTCACACGTCGACAGCGACGCTGAGCGCCAGCAGTCGCGAGGTGGCCCGCAGATACTTCTTACGGAAACCGCCCGCCAACATCTCCGCGCTGAAGATGCGGTCGAGCTTTTCCCCGGAGGCCAGCACCGGAATGCCGGCGTCGTAGAGCCGATCGGTCAGCGCCACCAGCCGCAACGCCACACTCTGATCCTCGATGGCATGCACTCCGGTCAGGCAGACCGCTGTCACCCCGTCGATCAGCGCCAGATACCGCGAGGGATGCATGGTGGCCAGATGCGCACAGAGTTCGTCGAAGTCGTCGAGGGTCGCGCCTGGCACCGTCGTGGCGCGGTCGGCGACCTCCCGATCGGACGGCGGTCCCGGCGCGGGCGGCAGATCACGGTGCCGATAATCGGGTCCCTCGATCCTCACCACGTCGAAAATCTCTGCCAGCGTGGTGATTTCGCGGAGAAAGTCCTGGGCCGCGAAACGTCCCTCACCGAGCTGCCCGGGCAACGTATTGGAGGTGGCGGCGACCGAAACACCGCGCTCGACCAGCTGCGAGAGCAGGCGCGAGACCAGCGTGGTGTTGCCCGGATCATCGAGTTCGAACTCGTCGATGCACAGCGCGCTGTAATCCGCGAGAAGCGCCACGCATTCGGTGAAGCCAAAGATCCCGGCGAGCTGGGTGAGCTCCATAAACGTCGCAAATGCCTTGGGGTGCAGGGCATCGACGGGCAACTGACGGTAGGTGGCGGCCAACAAATGCGTCTTGCCGACGCCAAAGCCACCGTCGAGGTACAGCCCGATGCCCGGCAGCACCTCGCGTCGGCCGAACAACCTCCGGCGGCCGCTGCGGCGCGTGGCGGCTTGCTCGCAGAAGCGCCGGCAGGCGGCAACCGCCGCCGCCTGCGAAGGCTCGGCCGGGTCGGGGTGGTAGCTCGCGAAGCTGGCGTCGACGAACGTCGGCGGCGGCGTCAACTGTGCGACAAGCCGCTCCGGTGACACCGTCGGCTTCCGGTCGACCAGACGCGCAACCCCGGGCATGCACGCACCCTATCGGCGTGTTGCAATCACACACATGGTTGACGGGTCCGGCGCGGTGCCGATGCGACTGCTCGGCTCCTCGCGCGACGTCGACAGCAGCGACCTGTCCGATCTCTACGGCTACCCCCCCGACCATGACGGGGTGTGGTTGCGCGCCAACTTCATCGCCAGCCTCGACGGCGGTGCGACGTTCGACGGCAAGTCCGGCCAACTGGGTGGCCCCGGCGACCGCGCGGTGTTCGGCGCGTTGCGTGAGTTGGCCGACGCGATCCTGGTCGGCGCCGGCACCGTGCGGACCGAGGGCTACTGCGGTGCCCGGCCGACCGTCGCGCAGCGGCAGCGTCGGCAAAGCCGCGGGCAGAGCGAAGTCCCGCCCTTGGCGATCGTCTCCCGATCGGGCCGGCTGGAACGCGACATGCCGGTGTTCAGCCGCACCGAAGTCGCACCCCTGGTCTGCACCTGCACGGCGGTGGCCGATCAGGCCCGGCACACGCTGGCCGACCTGGCCGAGGTGATCGACTGTTCGACCGGCGACCCCGACAGCGTCGACTCCGCCGCGGTGTTGGCCGCCCTCGCCGATCGCGGGCTGCCGCGGGTATTGACCGAGGGCGGCCCCATGCTGTTCAGCTCGTTCGTCGGGCAGGGCCTGCTCGACGAACTGTGCCTGACGATCGCTCCGACCCTGGTCGGCGGCCGCGCCGACCGCATCGCCACCGGCGCGCAGCAGATGCTGACCGCGATGCGGTGCGCGCACGTCCTCACCGACGACGACGGCTATCTCTACACGCGCTACGTGCGCAAGGCCACGGCAGGCCCATCAGCCCCGGCTGACTCCTGATCGATCAACCAATCGCTACTGTGGTCGGCATGAGCAGGCGCGCCGCAGTCACCTCGTCGCTGATCGTGGTGACCGCTGTGCTGGCCGGCTGTGCACCCGGCCTGGCCGCCAACCCACGCTTCGCCACCGACGCGGGCGCCCAGCCGCAGGGCAAGGCGACGACGTCGACCACTTCCAGCGGACCACCGCCGATAGCCAAGCCGAAGAACGAGTTGTCCTGGCGCGACTGCACATCGAAGGAATTCGCCGATGCGGGCGCCCCCGCGCCCGGCGGCGTCAAGCTCGATTGCGCAAGCTACGACGCCGACCTCGATCCGGCGAACGGGGCTGCCGGTTCGGTGAGCATCGGCGTGGTGCGCGCCAAGTCGGTGAAGACTCCCGACGACGCCGGACCGCTGGTGTTCACGACCGGGACGGACCTGCCGTCATCGGTGCAGCTGCCGGTGTGGCTCGCCCGGGCCGGTGGCGACGTGCTCGACAAACACCCCATCGTCGCCGTCGACCGACGCGGCATGGGCAGCTCGAGCCCGGTGGACTGCCTCGAGCAATTCGATCGCCAGGAGATCCTGGATCAGGCGCAGTTCGAGGCCGGCAACGACCCGGTCGCCAACCTTGCCGACATCGTGCACAACGCCACCACCAGCTGCACCGACACCATCGCTCCCGGCGACTCCGACTACGACAACGCCCATGCGGCGAGCGACATCGAGCGATTGCGCAGCATTTGGGATTCGCCGTCACTGGCGCTGATCGGCATTGGCAACGGCGCCCAGGTGGCGCTGTCCTATGCGAGCGCTCATCCCGACAAGGTCGCCCGGTTGGTCCTCGACTCCCCGCTTGCCTTGGGTGTGGGCGCCGAAGCCGCCGCCGAGCAACGGGTCAAGGGCCAGGAAGCGGCACTGGACGCATTCGCCGATCAGTGCGCCGCGGTGAACTGCCCGCTGGGGCCCGACCCGAAAGCCGCTGTCAGCGCGATACTCGCCGATGCGCGCACCGGCCATGGCCCTGCGGGCGCGTCAGTGGCCTCCATCGTCAGCGCGATCAGCATCGCGCTGGGCTATCCCACCGGCGACCGGGTCGGGACCACCAATGAACTGGCCACCGCGCTGGCCACCGCCCGTACCGGGGACACCAACCTGCTGTCCAACCTCATCAACCGCGCACGGGGCATCAGTGGAACCGACGGGCAGTTCGTCAACAAGTGCAGTGACGCGATCAACCGCCCCACCCCCGACCGGATCCGGGAACTGGTCGTCGCCTGGGCCAAGCTCTACCCGCAGTTCGGCACCGTCGGCGCGCTCAGCCTCGTCAAGTGCGTCTCCTGGCCGAGTTCACCGACCCCCCAGCCGCCGAAAAAACTGATGGTCAACGTGATGTTGATGGGCGTCCAAGACGACCCCATCGTCGGGTCTGAGGGCGTCTCGGCTACCGCCGCCACCATCATCAATGCATCCGCCGCCAGCAAGCGGGTGATGTGGCAGGGCATCGGCCACGGCGCCAGCATCTACTCGTCGTGCGCGGTCCCGCCGCTCATCGGTTACCTCGACACCGGCACACTGCCGGCCACCGACACCTACTGTCCCGCCTGATCCTGCACGTCAGATAGGGTTCCGCTCGTGACGGCAGCCGATTCTTCACCTAGCGGGGTGCGCAACTGGTTCGCTCCCCGCACCGCCGCGCCGAGCGCCGCGAGCGTGTTGCGCTCCGCGCTGTGGCCGATCGCCATCCTGGCCGTCATCCACCGCACCATCGTGGTCACCACGAATGGCAACATCACCGACGACTTCAAACCGGTCTACCGCGCGGTGCTCAACTTCCGGCACGGCTGGGACATCTACAACGAGCACTTCGACTACGTCGACCCGCACTACCTCTATCCACCCGGCGGGACGCTACTCATGGCGCCGTTCGGCTATCTGCCGTTCGCCGAATCGCGCTACCTGTTCGTCGCCATCAACAGCGCGGCGATCGTCCTGGCCGCTTACGTGCTGTTGAAGATGTTCAAGTTCGGCCTCAGTTCGGTGGCCGCGCCGGCGCTGCTGCTGGCCATGTTCTGCACCGAATCCGTGACCAACACGTTGGTTTTCACCAACATCAACGGCGTGATCCTGCTGTGCGAGGTGCTGTTCCTGCGCTGGCTGCTCGACGGCCGGACAAGCCGGCAGTGGTGGGCCGGCATCGCGATCGGCCTGACGGTGGTGATCAAGCCGGCGCTGCTCCCCTTGCTGCTGCTACCGCTGTTGAACCGGCAGTGGCGCGCGATCGTGCCGGCTTTTTTGGTGCCCGCGGTGTTCAACCTGGCGGCATGGCGCCTGGTTGTTCATCCCGGCGACTTCATCACCCGCACGGTGCCTTACATGCTGGGCGTCCGCGACTACTTCAACAGCTCGATCGAAGGCAACGGCGTGTACTTCGGTTTGCCGTTCTGGTTGATCCACCTGCTGCGAATCCTGTTCACGCTGTTGGCCATTGGCAGCCTGTGGCTGCTGTACCGGTACTACCGCACCCGCGACCCGCTGTTCTGGTTCACCACCTCCTCGGGTGTGCTGCTGCTGTGGTCGTGGCTGGTGCTGGCGCTGGCGCAGGGCTACTACTCGATGCTGCTGTTCCCGTTCCTGATGACGGTGGTGCTGCGCAATTCGGTGATCCGTAACTGGCCGGCGTGGCTGGCCATTTACGGATTCCTCACGATGGACCGCTGGCTGCTGTTCAACTGGATGTTCATCGGCCGGCCGCTGGAGTACCTCAAGATCACCTACGGCTGGTCGCTGCTGCTGATCGTGACGTTCTGTGTGCTGTATTTCCGCTACCTCGACGCCAAAGGCGAGAACCGGCTCGACGACGGTATCGATCCGCTGTGGGTGACGCCGGAGAGACCTCACGCTAACTTGGTGGCATGACGTCCCAGCACTCCCAGCCGAAGTTGCAGCTCAGCGACGATGAGTGGCGCAAGCGGCTCAACCCGCAGGAGTTCGCGGTGCTGCGTCGCGCCGGCACCGAGCGCCCGTTCGTCGGCGAGTACACCGACACCAAGACCGAAGGCGTCTACCAGTGCCGGGCCTGCGGCGCCGAATTGTTCCGCAGCACCGAAAAGTTCGACTCCCATTGCGGCTGGCCGTCGTTCTTTGATCCGGCGAACTCCGACGCGGTGATACTGCGCCCCGACCACTCGCTGGGCGCCACCCGGGTGGAGGTGCTGTGCGCCAACTGCCACAGCCATCTCGGCCACGTCTTCGAGGGCGAGGGCTACCCCACCCCGACCGATCAGCGCTACTGCATCAACTCGATCTCGCTGCGCCTGGCGCCGGCCGGCTCCTGACCTTCGAGGGTGAGCGATCCACGCTTGCTCGACGATCCCGTCTGGCATGCCCTGACCGGTCCGCACCGCCGATTCGCCGTCGAGTCGCGCCACAGCGCGCCCCGCGCCTGCCGCTACCGACCCGATGTCGCACCCTTTGCCGCGGTGCGCGACACCACCGACCGCCAGGCCTGGCAGGAACTCGCCGAACTCTGCGGACCCGACGGGCGGTCGGCCCTCGAAGCTGAGCGGACGGTCGACGTGCCTTCGGGCTGGACGGTGACCGACGTCTTCCCGGTCGCGCAGATGATCGCGCCGCTGCACGGCCTGATGACCGACGCGCCGCCGGAATCCGTTGTTGCGCTAGGTAACAGCGATGCCGCCGAGATGATGGCACTGGCCGACCTCACCCGTCCCGGCCCGTTCTTGGCATCAACTGTCGCGTTGGGCGGCTACCGGGGCGTGCGGCGTGCAGGCCGACTCGTCGCGATGGCCGGACGACGCATCCACCTGCCGGGCTGGATCGAGATCAGCGCGGTCTGCACCCATCCCGACCATCGCGGCCAGGGGCTGTCCCGGTTGCTCATGGCTGCCGTGGAAACGGCGATCCGCGCCGAAGGCCACCGCGCCTTCCTGCATGTGCTGCACGAGAACAGCAACGCCGTCGCGCTGTATCGTCGGCTGGGCTTCACCACTCGCGCCGACATGACAATTACCGTGGTGCGCCCGCAGACTTAATCCAACCGGGTGGCGTGCACTTCCCAGAACGGGGCGTGCACGCGTCCGTCGGTCAGCCACGGCTCGATGGCGCGTAATCGCTCGGCGACTGATTTCATCTCCTCGGCCCGCTCAGGGGCCCGCCGAAGCATCTCGTCGAGATTTTCCGAGCTCATGTTGATCTGGTAGGTCGTCGGCCCGAGGTAAGTGATCTCCCACCCGGCGTCGGGGAACACATCGCGAAAATCGCTTTCGGACAAAGAACGTGGCATGTGAAACCCGTTGACGTTGCCGCTGCCGAATTCGAACATGAACAGCCGGGCCCCCGGTTTGGTGGCCCGGTGCAAGGCTCCGGCATAGCACCTCTGCAGCTGCGGTTCCGTCGAAAAGGTGTGGTAGAAAGCGCAATCCACCACGGTGTCGAAGTGGTTGTCCAAGCCGTCGAGCTTCGTCGCGTCGGCCAGCTGAAAATTCACCGAGACGCCGGCCTTGCGCGCGTTCTCGCGAGCGCGCTCCAGCGCGGTTTGCGAGCCGTCGATTCCGGTGGCCGGGTAGCCCTTGGACGCGTAGTAGATGGCGTGATGCCCCGGTCCGGTGCCCGGGTCGAGAACGTCGCCCTTGATCGCACCCAGCGCGACCAGTTGCTGCACCACCGGTTGCGGGCCGCCGATGTCCCAGGGCGTGGCAGCCGGCAGGCCGTGCGCGACGGAGGCGTCGCGATACATCTCTTCGAAGCGGGTGGGATCGTTGGGATCGAATTGCGTTGTCATGTATCCCCTCTGCTGTAAAAATCAGGGCAGCGAATTGACCAACTGCTCTACCGGCACCCGCGGCCCGGTGAAGAACGGCGTCTCTTCGCGGGTGTGCCGTCGTGCGTCGGTGGCCCGCAGTTCCCGCATCAGGTCGACGATGCGATGCAGTTCCGGGGCTTCGAACGCCAGCAGCCATTCGTAGTCGCCGAGTGCGAATGCCGGCACCGTGTTGGCCCGGACGTCCTTGTACTCGCGCGCCGCCATCCCGTGTTCGGCCAGCATCCGGCGGCGCTCCTCGTCGGGCAGCAGGTACCACTCGAGGGACCGCACGAACGGGTAGACGCAGATGTAGTTGCCCGGTTCCTCGCCGGCAAGGAACGCCGGGACGTGGCTCTTGTTGAATTCGGCCGGCCGGTGCAGCGCGACGCTGCTCCACACCGGTATCGAGGCCCGGCCCAGCGTGGTGGTGCGCCGGAAGTCGGCGTAGGTGGCCTGCAGCGCCTCGACGTGTTCGGCGTGGGTCCAGATCATGAAGTCGGCGTCGGCCCGCAGGCCCGCGACGTCGTAGAGGCCGCGCACCACGACGCCGTGCTCTTCGCGCTGCTTGAAGAACGTCGCCGTCTCATCGACGAGGGCATCGCGTTGCTCGCCGAGCGCCCCGGGGCGCACCGAGAACACCGAGAACATCAGGTAGCGAACGGTCGAGTTGAGAGCGTCGTAGTCCAGGCGGGCCATGCGATCTATCGTGCCACGGGCGTTTCGACGGCACGGACGGCGGCAGCGGCGGCCCGCCCGGCCGCGCCCACACAGGCCGGCACCCCGATACCGTCGAGGTAACTGCCCGCCACCTGACACGTCGGCGGCAGACCGGCCCGTAGTTCGGCGACCAGGTCGCGGTGGCCGGGCCCGTACTGCGGCATCGCATCCGGCCAGCGCTGAACGTGGACGTCGACCGGGTCGACCTGCAGATCGAACACGGTGGCCAGGTCTGCCAGCCCCCAGGCCAGCAGCTCGTCGTCGGAGGCACTGGTCGCCAGGTCGTCACCGAAACGGCCGAACGACAGCCGCAACAGTTCCACGTCGGTGCGCCGACCCCACTTGCGCGACGACAGCGTGATCGCCTTGGCGCGCAACCGTTCTCCGCTGGCCACCAGAACACCGGAGTTCTGCGGGAAGGCCAGGCCGCGGGGTACCGCCATCGCGAGCACCGCCGAGGAGGCGCTCGCGATCCGGCCGGCCGCCGCCGCGGTGCGCGGAGCGACCTGCCCGACCAGTCCGGCCAGGCGTGCCGCGGGAACGGCGACGACCACCGCGTCGGCGTACCACTGCGCACCGGCGGTGTCGCGCAGGGTCCACCCCTGCGCGACGGCGTCGATTCCGTCGACCGCAGCCTGCACCCAGTCGATCCGGCTGCGGCGGACGAGTTCGTCGACCAGCACGGTGTATCCCCCGCCCACCGCACCGAAGATCGGGCCGGCGGTGATGCTGGTGAGAGCTTGCCGGACCGCGTCGGTGACGCTCGTGGCGCCGGCATCGAGGCCCGCGGCCAGGGTGGGTGCCGCCGAACGAAGGCCGATGGTCGCCGCCGACCCCGCGTAGACACCGCTGAGCATCGGATCCACCGACCGGGCCACCACCTGCTCGCCGAACCGGTCGCCGATCAGGTCGCCGACCGCCGGGTCGGCGCCGGGCTGCCAACTCAACGGTTGATCCTGCTCGGCCGCGATCCGAGCCAGCGTAGCGTCGTTGACCAGACCGGCCATCGACTCCGCCGACGACGGGATGCCGGTGAGCGTTCCCGCGGGCAGTGGATGCAACCGGTCCTGGCTGTAGATCAGCGGGCGTGCCCCGGTGGTGCCCAGTTGCTCGTTCGCCAGACCCAGTTCGGCCAGCAGCGCCGGCATTTCGGGCCGGCGTACCACGAACGCTTCGGCGCCGACATCGACGGCAACGCCGCCGACCTGCTCGGTGCGCAACACGCCACCGAGCCGGCCCGACGGTTCGAACAGCGTGATGCGCGCCTCGTTACCGGCGTTCTGGCGTAGCCGGTACGCCGCGGTGAGACCTGAAATGCCGCCGCCGACAATGCAATACGAGCGTTTGGCGGATGTCATAACGAGTGAATCAGCGCTACCAGGTCGGTGAGTATCGCCGGGTCGGTTTCCGGCAGCACGCCGTGGCCGAGGTTGAAGATGTGCCCGGCCGCGCCGGCGTCGACGGCACGTCGCCCGTCGTCGACCACCGTGCGCGCCACGTGCTCGACGGTGGGCCAGCCGGCCAACAGCACCGCCGGATCGAGATTGCCCTGCAATGACTTCCCGCCCTCGACCCGCGCGGCCGCATCGACCAGCGACGTCCGCCAGTCGACCCCGACCACCGTCGCGCCGGCAGCCGACATGGCACCCAGCAGTTCGGCGGTGCCCACCCCGAAATGCGTCATCGGAACACCGCGGTCGGCCAGTGCGGCGAACACCCGCGAACTGTGCGGCAACACGTACCTGCGGTAGTCGGCCAACGACAGCACACCGGCCCAGGAATCGAACACCTGAATCGCGTCCACCCCGGCGTCGAGTTGGATCCGCAGGAATCCGATCGTCAACTCGGTCAACTTCGACATCAGTGCATGCCAGCAGTCGGGCTCGGAGAGCATCATCGCCTTGGTCCTGGCGTGGTTACGGCTCGGCCCGCCCTCGACCAGGTAAGAGGCCAGCGTGAACGGCGCACCGGCGAAGCCGATCAGGGGCACCTCGCCCAGTTCGCCCACCAGCAGCGAGACCGCGTCGGCAACCGGTTGCACCCCGGCCGGATCCAGCGGCGCCAAGGCGTCGACGTCGGCGGCAGTGCGTACCGGCGCCGCGATCACCGGACCGACATCGGCGACGATGTCCACGTCGACACCTGCGCCACGGAGTGGAACCACAATGTCGGAGAACAGGATTGCGGCGTCGACGTCGTGACGGCGGATCGGCTGTAGCGTGATCTCGGCGATCAGCTCGGCGTTGAAGCAGGCCTCCATCATGGTGTTCTGCTTGCGCAAGGCACGGTATTCCGGCAGCGAGCGTCCCGCCTGGCGCATGAACCACACCGGCACCCGGTTGGGTTTGCGCCCGGCGGCGGCGGCCAGATACGGCGAATCAGGAAGCGTTCGGCGGTCACTCATCAGGCTCAATGCTGCCACGACGGGCGAATCGGCGGGCGCGGCGGGCAGCGCCCGCAGCCCTGCGTAATCTCGTCGTCGGTAGTAAGCGTGAGCCAGCGGTCAGGAGCCCGGATGCCAGTTCGCCACCCCGCAGTCAGCTACGACGAGTTCCCCAGCCTGCGCGTCGAACGGGCTGAACACGGCGTGCTGCACGTGATTCTCGACTCACCGGGACTCAACTCGGTCGGCCCGCAGATGCACCGCGACCTCGCCGACATCTGGCCGGTCATCGGTCGCGACGCGGGTGTGCGCGCGGTGCTGGTCCGCGGCGAGGGCAAGGCGTTCTCCTCGGGCGGCAGCTTCGATCTGATCGATGAGACGATGGGTGAATTCGACGACCGGATGCGCATCATGCGCGAGGCCCGCGACCTGGTGCTCAACATGGTCAACCTGGACAAGCCGGTGATCTCGGCGATTCACGGCGCGGCGGTGGGCGCCGGGCTGGTCGTGGCGCTGCTCGCCGACGTCTCGGTGGCCGGGCGCACCGCCAAGATCATCGACGGGCACACCAAGCTGGGTGTGGCCGCCGGAGATCACGCCGCGATCTGCTGGCCGCTGTTGGTCGGGATGGCCAAAGCCAAGTACTACCTGCTCACCTGCGCGCCGCTGTCCGGCGAGGAAGCCGAGCGCATCGGGCTGGTGTCGATGTGTGTGGACGACGGCGAGGTGCTCGACACCGCCACCCGGATCGCCACCGAGCTGGCGCAAGGGGCTCAGTCGGCGATTCGGTTCACCAAACACAGCCTCAACCACTGGTACCGGATGGCGGCGCCGGCCTTCGAAACATCTCTTGGCCTGGAGTTTTTGAGTTTCAGCGGGCCCGATGTGCGGGAGGGCCTGGCTGCCCACCGCGAGAAGCGGCCGGCGCATTTCACCGGCGATCACTCGCGTTGACTCTGCGCGCAGGGTCGGTGTTACTCGCACAACCCCACCGCAGCCGCAGGATGAACGGTTTGCTCGACCGCGGCGCGCCTGCCTGCGGGTATCGGCAGGGAGGTCTACGGTCATCTGTCATGACAGCAGCCGAGCCGGCCCCGTTCCGCGAGGCCGTGGAGGCAATGAGCGGGGCCAGCGTCAGGGCTGAAATCGAGCTGGGCCCCATCCGGCCGCCGCAGCGTCTCGCGCCCTTCAGCTACGCCCTGGGTGCCGAAGTGAAGCGTCCCGAGCTCGATGTCGTCCCGGAGCGCTCCGACGGTGACGCCTTCGGCCGGCTGATCCTGCTCTACGACCCGGAGGGCGCCGACGCATGGGACGGCACCATGCGCCTGGTCGCTTATGTCCAGGCCGATCTGGATTCCAGCGAAGCCGTCGACCCGCTGCTGCCGGAGGTCGCGTGGAGCTGGCTGGTCGAGGCGCTGGACGCAAGCGCCGAACAGGTCACCGCACTGGGCGGCACCGTCACCGCCACCACCTCGGTCCGCTACGGCGACATTTCCGGGCCGCCGCGGGCCCACCAGCTGGAGCTGCGCGCGTCCTGGACCGCACTCACCACCGACATCGGTCCCCATGTCGAGGCGTTCTGCCACGTGCTCGAGCACGCCGCGGGGCTGCCGCCGGTCGGGGTGACAGATTTGGGCCCCCGGTCGCGCGTTTGATATGGCCAGCGAGCCCACAGAACCACCCAGCGAAACAGCCGACGCCGCGGAACCTGACGTCACGCCGCTGCTGCATCCCGCCGACGGCGTGCCCGACTTGTCGATCACCGCAGACGAAATCGCTGCCGCCGCGGCGCTGCTCGCCGACGGCCACGGTCCGTTCGCGGTGGATGCCGAGCGCGCGTCGGGGTTCCGCTACTCCAACCGCGCCTACCTGATTCAGGTCCGCCGGGCCGGCGCCGGGACGGTGCTCATCGACCCGGTCAGTCACGGCCGCGACCCGCTGACCGTGCTGCGGCCCGTCGCCGACGTCATGGCATCCGACGAATGGATCCTGCACGCAGCCGACCAGGACCTGCCGTGCCTAGCCGAGGTGGGCATCCGGCCAACGGCCCTGTATGACACCGAATTGGCGGGGCGACTGGCCGGTTTCGACCGGGTCAACTTGGCGGCGATGGCGCAACGCCTGCTGGGTGTGGGGCTGGCCAAAGGCCACGGCGCGGCGGACTGGTCGCGGCGACCACTGCCGGCCGCCTGGCTCAACTACGCGGCACTCGACGTCGAAGTGCTCATCGGTCTGCGCGAGGCGGTCGCTGACGTACTCGAAGAACAGGGCAAATCCGCTTGGGCGGCAGAGGAATTCGACTATCTGCGACGCAGCGCCGGTCAAAGCCCGGCTATGACACGCCGGGACCGCTGGCGACGTACGTCCGGCATTCACAAGGTGCGCGACCCGCGCGGCCTGGCCGCGGTTCGCGAATTGTGGACGGTGCGCGATGAAATCGCGCAACGGCGCGATATCGCGCCGGGCCGCATCCTGCCCGATTCGGCGATCATCGCGGCCGCGGCCGCCGATCCGAAGACCCTCGACGACTTGGTCGCCTTACCGATCTTCGGCGGAAAGCGGCAACGCCGCAGCGCCTCCACCTGGCTGGCGGCGCTGCGGGCCGCGCGCGACAATCCCGGTCTCGCAGAGGAAGCCGAGTCGCCCAACGGGCCGCCCGCGCCGGCGCGCTGGGCCCGCCGACGGCCGGAGGCCGCCGCACGACTGGACGCAGCCCGCGCCGCGCTGCGGGAGTTGTCGCAGCGGGTATCGGTGCCCAGCGAGAATCTGGTCACACCCGAACTGGTCCGGCGGCTGTGCTGGGACTGGGACGCAACAGCGGGCGAGGATGACGTCGCGGCGAGGATCGAGGAGTTCCTGGCCGCGGGTCAGGCCCGCAACTGGCAGCGCGAGTTGACGGTGCCCGCTTTGGCCGCGGCGCTGGAGTCGCCGCCCGCCGCCGAAACTTAAGCCAGTGCGACGCCGCTCGGCGTGTCTTGGCAGAGGTTTAAATGTCGAGAAGCCAAGGAGAACGACGTCAGTCCAGCTGTTCGGTGATCGCGGTCCCGGAGTCGACCTCGCCCCGGCCGGCATCGTCGCGAGACAAAGCCGCGATCCAGCCGGTGATTCGGCGGGCCACGTGCTGGTCGGTCAGACCGGCCTCGGCGAGCACCTCACCACGCGACGCGTGAGCGAAGAACTGTTGCGGCAGCCCGATATCGCGGCACGGCACGTCGATCTCGGCGGCCCGCAGCGCGGCAGAAACCGCCGAACCGACACCACCGGCCACCCCGTTGTCCTCCAGTGTGACAACCACCTGATGTGCGATCGCCAACTCCCCCAGCGCTTTCGGCACCGGCAGCACCCACCGCGGGTCGACCACCGTCACACCGATGCCCTGATCACGCAGCCGCTCGGCCACCGCCAGTGCCATCGATGCGAATGCTCCGACCGACACCAGCACCACGTCAGCACCCAGATCCTCGGCCGGCAACGCCAGTATGTCCATTCCCGCATGTTGCTTTACCGCAGGGATGTCTTCGCCGACATCGCCTTTCGGGAACCTGATCACCGTCGGACCGTCATCCACGGCCAGCGCCTCGCCGAGTTCCTCGCGCAGACGGGCGCCGTCGCGCGGTGCAGCCACCCGGATACCCGGGACGATGCCGAGCATCGACATGTCCCACATGCCGTTGTGGCTGGCGCCGTCGTTGCCGGTGACCCCGGCCCGGTCGAGCACGATCGTGACCGGCAGCCTGTGCAGCGCGACGTCCATCATGATCTGGTCGAACGCGCGGTTGAGGAACGTCGCGTAGATCGCGACGACGGGATGCAGGCCGCCCATCGCCAGCCCGGCCGCGGACGTCATCGCATGCTGCTCGGCGATACCGACGTCAAACAGCCTGTCCGGGAAGCGTTCTCCGAAAGCGCTCAAACCGGTAGGGCCAGGCATCGCCGCGGTGATCGCGATGATGTCGCGACGCATGCTCGCCTGCTCGATCAGCGACGCGGAGAAGGTCGCCGTCCAACTGGGGGCGGCAACCTTGGTGGCCAATCCGGTGACCGGGTCGATGACCCCGCAGGAGTGCATCTGGTCAGCCTCGTCGTCCTCGGCCGGGCCGTAGCCGCGGCCTTTCTGGGTGACGACGTGCACCAGCACCGGGCCGTGGAATCCACGGGCCCGCCGCAGCGCGGCCTCGACCGCATGTTCGTCGTGGCCGTCGACCGGACCCACGTATTTCAGCCCCAGATCGGTAAACAACAGCTGCGGCGAAAGTGCATCCTTCACACCGGCTTTGACGCTGTGCATGACGTGGTAAGCCAGATCGCCGAAGACCGGCATTCCGCGCACCGCACTGCGACCGCGCTCTAGAAGACTCTCGTAGCCAGGTTGCAGCCGCAGCATGGCCAGATGGTTGGCCAGACCGCCGAAGGTCGGCGCATAGCTGCGCCCGTTGTCGTTGACGACGATCACCACTGGCCGCCGGGCCGCCGCGATGTTGTTCAACGCCTCCCAGCACATGCCGCCGGTGAGCGCCCCGTCACCCACTATCGCGACCACATGCCGGTTGCGATGTCCGGTCAGCTCGAAGGCCTTCGCCAGACCGTCGGCGTAGGACAGCGCCGCGCTCGCGTGGCTCGACTCGACCCAGTCATGCTCGCTCTCCGAGCGCGAGGGATACCCCGACAGGCCGTCTTTCTTGCGCAGCGTTTCGAAGTCCCCCGCGCGCCCGGTCAGCATTTTGTGCACGTAGGCCTGGTGGCCGGTGTCGAAGATGATCGGGTCGTGGGGCGAGTCGAACACTCGGTGCAACGCGAGCGTCAGCTCGACCATACCGAGGTTCGGACCGAGGTGGCCGCCCGTCGCGGCAACTTTGTGGATCAGGAAGTCGCGTATCTCGGCGGCCAGATCCCGCAGTTCCGCCTGCGAGAGGTGCTGCAGATCGGCGGGCCCACGGATCTGTTCAAGCATTGTGCCAGTGTACGCAGATTCGCCAACTCGACTCGCGGACCAGCGCAGATACGGTCCAAGACAGACAGCCCGTCACGTACAGAAACCATACAGACAGGCCTGCTAACCTAACCCGCGGTGTACCGGGAAGCCTGTTCGGTGTTTCCTGGCGCGCCGTTGGAGTCTTCCTGTAATTACGGGCTAATCAGGAGTGCGGCATGACTTGCTCGGTCGACGCCACCGCGTTCAGCGGACAGACGTCAGGGTTCGACAGCGTGATCAATGCGACGCGCCCGGGGTCTCCGGTGCAGCTACTTTGAGGACCCTTACCCTGTCTGTGCCGAACCTCATCCACTCCCGACGGCAGGACAGCCGATGAGCAGCGATCTGTTCCATTCCGTGTACGCATCGGTCGTGTTCGTGCTCTGTTACGCGCTGATCACCACGGAGCGATTCAACAAAACCAAGGTGGCGCTGGCCGGCGCGGTATTGATGTTCTTCCTGCCGAAGTTGACCTCAGAGGACATTTTTTACTCGCGTGACACCGGGGTGAACTGGGACGTCCTGTTCCTGTTACTCGGGATGATGATCATTGTCAGCGTGGTGCGTCAGACCGGTGCCTTCGAATATGTGGCGATCTGGGCAGCCAAGCGCGCCAAGGGATCTCCGCTGCGAATCTTGATCCTGCTCATCGTGGTCACGGCACTCGGGACCGCGGTGCTGGACAACGTCACCACCGTGCTGTTGATCGCCCCGGTCACCCTACTTGTCTGCGACCGTCTCGCGATCAATCCGGCGCCGTTTCTAGTCGTCGAGGCCATTGCCGCCAACATCGCCGGCGCCGCGACGCTGGTCGGCGACCCTACCAGCATCATTATCGGTACGGGCGCCCATCTGAGTTTCATCGAGTTCAGCGCGAATATGGCACCCGCGGTGCTGCTCGTTCTTGTCGCGCTGATAGCGATCCTGCCGCGCCTGTACCCGGGCTTCTTCGTCACCGATCCGGAGCGGGCAGCCGACATCATGTTGCTGGACGAACGTGAAGCGATCCGCAACCCCAAGCTCTTACTTCAGTGCGGAATCGTCCTGGGCGTGGTCTTCGTCGGATTCATTCTGCACCAGCAGATCCGCATGGAGCCGTCGATGGTGGCGATGGCCGGGGCCGGCATCCTGATCGTGATTTCGGGTATCGAGCGCGAGTTCTATCTGGGCAGCGTCGAGTGGGAGACACTGCTGTTCTTCGCCGGGCTGTTCATCATGGTCGGGGCACTGGTACGGACCGGTGTCATCAAGGAACTGGCCCAGGTCGCCAGCCACGTCGCCCAAGGCAATCTCTGGACCGCGACGCTGCTGATCCTGACGATTTCGTTCACGTTGGGCAGCGTGATCAACAACGTTCCGTACGCGGCCGCGATGACACCGATCGTCGCACAATTCGCTGACACCATGCCCGGCGGGCAGACCAGCTCCGGCGTGCTGTGGTGGGCCCTGCTGCTGGGCACTGTTCTCGGCGGCAACCTCACCCCGGTCGGTGCCAGCGCAAACATCGTCGCGGTCGGGATCGCGAACCGTTCCGGTCATCCGGTTTCGTTCTGGGACTTCACCAAACGCGGTGCGGTCGTCACTGCGATGTCGTTTGTGTTGTGTCTGGGGTATCTGTGGTTGCGCTACTTCGCGTAGCGTGCCGATTCGGTCGTAAGGAGACCTAGTGCGGGCAAGGGACCTCGATGAGCAGTTTCCGGTCGTGCAGATGCACTCAGACGCCATCGAGGCTGCCCGGATGATCGCGGAGCACGGCCTGCCCGGTCTAGTCGTGGCCGACGCCTCACAGAAGCCGCACGCGGTGCTGCTGGCTTCCGAGATGTTGCATTTCTTACTGCCGCGCTACGTTCAGGCCGACGTCACGCTGGCCGGCGTATTGGGGGACGCTCTGACCGATCACGCGCAGAACTTGGCCGGCAAGACGGTAAGCGACCTGTTGCCAAAAGCCTTGCACAAAGTTCCGTCCGTCGACGCGCGTGACGGCGTGATCAAGGTGGCCGCAGAGATGTCGCAACAGCGCTGCCAGTTGATGGCGGTGACCGAGAACGGAGTCTTGCGCGGCGTGATCACGGCGTCACGGTTGTTGGCCGCGGCGCTCAAATCCTGAGTGCCCCTTCGGCACCCCCAACCTGACCGGGCTCTCAGCTCTCTCGAACGCAACCTGAGAATACCCTTACGCCCATCCCGATGCCCGAATGCCGTTCGCGGAAGTATTGTGAGGATGTGCGGGCAAAGGATCTCGACGAGGAATTCCCAGTCGTAAAAATCGACTCAAACGCGCTAGACGCAGTGCGTCTGCTTGCTGAGCATCGACTCAACGGTCTGGTGGTGGTCACTGACACGTCGGAGGCGCCGTTCGCGGTGTTACCGGCGTCTCAGGTGGTGCGATTTATCGTGCCCGGCTACGTGCAGGACGACCCCGGGCTGGCCAGCGTCGTCACCGAGACGATGTCCGACCACGCGGCGGAGAAGCTGAGCGGCAAAACCATCCGCGACATGCTGCCCAAACAGCGGCAGCACATCCCGGTGGCCGACGCCGACGACACCATCATCGAGGTGGCCGAGGTGATGGCGAGGCTGCGCAGTCCGCTGGTTGCGGTCGTCAAAGACGGCCGGCTGCATGGTGTGATCACCGCGTCCCGGTTGCTGTCGGCCGCGCTGAAAACGGAGTAGCCGGTAGTCGGCAACATCCGCCACTTGTCGCCATTTATACAGCGGCTCTGGAGTTTTCGTAGCGTGGGCGCCGCGCTCGGCAGTCGGCCTGCGGCGGATCAGCGATCGGGCGAGCCCGCCGTGAGCAGACTCATGTAATAGGGTCATTTCATGCCGAGAACGTCGTCGGAAGAATCCTGGTCTTCAGCGCCGAGGTTCAGGGCACCTTGATCGGGCCGCGCGGCGGTCGTTGATGACCTATTTTGCCATCGCGGTGTTTGTCGCGGCTTACGCATGCATCATCAGCGAGCGGTTCAACAACACCGTCGTTGCGCTTGTCGGCGCCGGCCTGATGCTGCTACTGCCCGTGATCGATTCGCCCGACGTCTTCTACTCGCAGGCCAGCGGGATCGACTGGGACGTCATCTTTTTGATGCTGGGCATGATGATCATCGTCAGCATCCTGCAGCACACCGGTGTATTCGAATATGTTGCCATCTGGGCGGTCAAGCGCGCCAACGGATCTCCGGTGCGCATCATGATGCTGTTAGCCCTGGTCATGGCGATGGCCTCGGCCGTGCTGCCCAACGTGGTGTCCGTGTTGCTGATCGCCCCGGTCACGCTGCTGGTGTGCGAACGCCTGGCATTCAACCCGGTACCGATATTGATCGCCGAGGTGTTCGCCTCCAACATCGGCGGCGCCGCCACACTGGTCGGCGACCCGCCCAACATCATCATCGGCGCACGCAAAGATTTGTCGTTCAACTCTTTTCTGTTCAACATGACGCCAGTGGTGGTCGTGATCATGCTGGTGTTTGTCGCCGCGCTGCCCTTGCTGTTCCGCGGCCTCTCCGCGGCGGATCCGGATCGGGTCGCCGACGTGATGGCTCTCGACGAGAAGGAAGCGGTCCAAGATCGCACACTGTTGATCAAGTCCGTTGTTGTGTTATTCCTGGTTTTGGTTGGATTCATCGTCTCGGGGGCGATTCATCTCCAGCCCGCACTGGTCGCCCTGTTGGGCGCCGGGACTCTCATCCTGATCTCTGGACTGACCAAATCGGACTATTTGGCCAATGTCGAATGGGACACCCTGCTGTTCATAACCGGCCTGTTCGTCATGGTCGGCGCGCTGGTCAAGACCGGGGTCATCAAGACCCTCGCCCAGATGGCGGCCAACGCCACCGGAGGCAACGTCCTGATCACCACGATGCTGATCCTGGGTGTGTCGATGCTGCTGTCCGGCATCATCGACAATGTCCCTTACGTCGCAACCATGACTCCGATCGTGGCCAGCCTGGCCTCGGTCGCTCCGTCGCAGGCGCACCATAACGCGATGTGGTGGTCGCTGGCACTCGGCGGCGACCTGGGCGGCAACCTCACCGCCGTCGGATCCAGCGCCAACATCGTCATGCTCGGCATCGCGCTGAAATCGGGTAACCCCATTACGTTTTGGCAATTCACCCGCAAGGGCGTCGTGGTGACGGCCATGTCCACCGCCTTGTGCGCCCTCTACTTGTGGTTGCGCTACTTCGTGTTGGCCTGAGACGAGGCCGGTGCACACCGACCCCTGTGTGCCGAAGGGGTGTAAGGATTTTTTTACGCCCGCGCCCGAAGTGGGGTGTGCAATTTACTATTAGCCCTATGCATGTGATCGCGCCTCGGGGAACGTTTCAGTCGTGAACATCGAAGTGCCCAACTGGTCTTGCACCCAGGCCGCACCAGCAATGTCCGTATAAAGAGTCGAATGACCTCGATCAGCCTTGCGGAGCTACGGCGATGACGTCATCAGCGATCCAGATGGATGTCGCCATTGCGGTATTCGTGGTGTCCTACGGCTTCATCATCAGCGAGCGGTTCAACAAGACCACCGTCGCACTCGTCGGTGCCGGGCTGATGGTCATCTTGCCGGCTATCGACGCACCCGATGTCTTTTACTCCGCGGAAACCGGCATCGACTGGGATGTCATCTTTTTGATGCTGGGCATGATGATCATCGTCAGCATCCTGCAGCACACGGGCGTATTCGAATACGCCGCCATCTGGGCGGCCAAGCGCGCCAATGGATCGCCGGTGCGCATCATGATCATGCTGACCCTGGTCATGGCGTTGGCCTCAGCCCTGCTGCCCAACGTCGTGTCGGTGCTGCTGATAGCCCCCGTCACCTTGCTGGTCTGTGACCGACTGGAGATCAACCCGGTACCGATGTTGATCGCGGAGGTGTTCGCCTCCAACATCGGCGGTGCCGCAACGCTGGTCGGCGACCCGCCCAACATCATCATCGGCGCACGCAAAGGCCTGTCGTTCAACGCTTTTCTGCTCAACATGGCGCCGATTGTCGGCATCATCATGCTGGTCTTCGTCGCTGTTTCGCCGTTGTTGTTCCGCGGGTTCTCCACGGTTGCTCCCGAACGAGTTGCCGACGTGATGGCGTTACAGGAGCGAGAGGTTCTACGCGACCGCGGGCTGCTCATCAAGTCCGGAGCGGTCATGGGCGTGGTGTTCGTCGGATTCGTCGTCTCGCCGGCCATCCACATCCAGCCCTCGCTGGTCGCGTTGCTCGGCGCCGGCGCCCTCATCCTGCTGTCCAAGATGGAAAAGTCCGACTACCTCGCCAGCGTCGAGTGGGACACCCTGCTGTTCATCGTCGGCCTGTTCGTGATGGTGGGCGCCCTGCTCAAAACCGGCTTCATTGAACGCCTCGGCAACTTGGCGGCGAGCGCCGCCGGTGGCGACATGCTCTTCACCACGATGCTGATTCTGGTGGTGTCGACACTGGCATCCGGTCTCATCGACAACGTCCCATACGTCGCCACCATGACGCCGATCGTCAGTCATCTCGCCTCGGCCATGCCGCACCAGGAGCACCACGACGTGATGTGGTGGTCGCTGGCGCTCGGCGGCGACTTGGGCGGCAACCTCACCGCCGTCGGATCCAGCGCCAACATCGTGATGATCGGGATCGCCTTGCGGGCAGGCTATTCCGTCTCGTTTTGGGAATTCACCCGTAAGGGCATCGTGATCACCGCGCTGTCCACTGTGTTAAGCGCGCTGTATCTGTGGCTGCGATATTTTGTGTTCGCGTAGCCGGTCAGCGCGTCAACAGCGCGAAACACTCGACGTGGTGGGTCAGCGGGAACGAGTCGAACACCGACATTTTTTCCACCGCATAACCGTGACTCTGGTACAGCCCGATATCGCGGGCGAATGACGCTGCCTCACAACCAATATGGACGATGCGCGAGACTTCCGCCGCGGCGAGCAAGTCGATCACCTCGCGCCCGGCTCCCCCGCGCGGCGGATCCAGCACGGCCACATCGGCCCGTCCGCGCTGCGCGGTCAACGCCCGTCGCACCGAATCGCTGACGACGCGCACCTGCGGACGATCAGCCAACGTGGCACGCGCCGTGCGAGACGCCGCTCGCGCGCTGTCGACGGTGAGCACCTGCCCCGACTCCCCGACAGCGTCGGCCAGAGCCGCGGCGAAAAGTCCTGCCCCGCCGTAAAGATCCCATGCGGTCATACCCGGATCGGGTTGAGCCCAGTCGCTCACCAGGTTGCTGTAGGTTCGGGCTGCGTCACGGTGGGCCTGCCAGAAGCCCGTGACCGGCACCTGCCAGCTGTGCCGCCCGGCTCGCTGCACGCCCTGATGACTGCCCTCGACCACCTCGGTCGCATTGCGCCGGCCGTGGCGCACCGTGCGTGCGACATGCCGTTGACCGTCGTCGTCGACGACGACGTGCAGGTGCGCGCCGGGCGGCCCACCGAGATCGGTGAGGCCGTCGGTCATTCCCGCCGGGAGTTGACCACAGTTCAGATCGGGGATCAGCTCGTCGCTGCGATAGCGGTGAAAACCGGGCCGTCCATCCATGCCGACATCGAGCCGGATCCGGGTCCGCCAGCCGGTCGCGCCGGTGGGCGACAATGGCTGGACGTCACCGCTCCACTGGTAGTTACCCAGGCGGGCAAGCTGATTGGATACCACTTCGGCTTTCAGTGCCCGCGCCGCGGCCGGCTCGACAAAGGCCAGATCGCAACATCCGGCGCCGTCCACACCGGCGATCGGACACAGCGACACGGTGCGGTCGGAAGAAGATTCGACGACCTCGATCGTCTCGGCGTGCCAGTATGAACCCCGGTCGGCGGTGACTCTCACCCGGACCTGCTCACCGGGCAGGGCGTGGCGGACGAACACCACCCGGCCGTCGTGGCGCGCCACGCAACTGCCGCCGTTGGCCGGCGCACCGACCGTCAGCGTCAACTCCCCCAGCGCCGGCGGCGGCGCACTGATGTCATAGGTCAATCGAATATCCCCCGACGGGCATCACCGGGCGCCGCGTGCGGCTGCATCGTCTTGAGACGCTCCGACGAATTGAGTTGCCAGGGAACCGATGTCACCATAACCCCAGGCATGAACAGCAACCGCCCTTTGAGCCGCAACGCGCTCTGATTGTGTAGCACATGCTCCCACCAGTGGCCGACCACATATTCGGGCAGGAATACCGTCACCACGCTGCGCGGCGATTCCCTGTTGACCCGCTTTACGTAATCCAAGATCGGGCGCGTGATTTCACGGTACGGCGAAGCGATGACCTTCAGCGGCACGCTCAGTTCGCTGTCTTCCCAGCGGCGGACCAGCGCGCGGGTTTCGGCATCGTCGACGCTCACCGTGACGGCCTCGATCACATCGGGCCGCGTCGCCCGCGCGTAGGCCAACGCTCGCAGGGTCGGCAGATGCAGTTTCGACACCAGGACGACCGCGTGATTCTTGCTGGGCAAGACCATGTCGCCATCGTCGGCGTGCTGCTCGATTTCCCGGCTGACCGAGTCGTAATGCTTGCGAATGAGCTTCATCAGAATGAACAGCAGCGTCATGGCCACAATCGCAATCCAGGCGCCGGCCAGGAATTTGGTGACCATGACGACGAGCAGCACGGCCCCGGTAGCCACGAGTCCAATCGTGTTGACCACCCGTGACCGCATCATCGTTCGCCGGGTGGCTGAGTCGGTTTCGTTGCGCAGCAACCGAGTCCAGTGCCGAACCATGCCAATCTGACTCAACGTGAACGAGATGAACACCCCGACGATGTAGAGCTGAATCAGCGCGGTGACCTGTGCGTGAAATGCAATGATGGCCGCCAGCGCCGCGACCGCCAGGAACACGATGCCGTTGGAAAACGCCAGCCGGTCACCGCGGGTGTGCAGTTGGCGAGGCAGGTAGCTGTCCTGCGCGAGAACCGAGCCCAGCACCGGAAATCCGTTGAACGCGGTGTTGGCCGCGAGCACCAGGATCAGGGCCGTCACAATCGCGATCACCAGGAACCCGATGTGGAAGCTTCCGAAGACGGCTTGCGCTATCTGAGCGACGAGCGTCTTCTGCTGGTAGTCGCGCGGGATGCCGCCCAACTGCGCTGCAGGGTCGTCGACAATCTGAACCCCGGTTTCCTTGGCCAGCAGGATGATGCCGATCAACAGGCCGACCGCGGCCCCACCGAGCATCAACAGCGTCGTTGCTGCGTTCCGCGACTTGGGCTTACGGAAAGCCGGCACCCCGTTGCTGATCGCCTCGACACCGGTCAGCGCCGCACAGCCCGACGAGAATGAGCGCGCCACCAGGAAGGCGAATGCGAAGCCGGTGATCGCACCGTGTTCGGCATGCATCGTGAACCCGGCGGACTCCGCCCGCAGTGGCTCACCCATCACATAGATCCGAATGAGTCCCCACGCCAGCATGGCACCCACGCCCACGATGAACGCATACGTCGGGATGGCAAATGCCACACCAGATTCGCGGATCCCGCGCAGGTTCAGACCCATCACGAGCAGAATCGCGGCAACGCAGAACAGCACCTTGTGGGTGGCCACGAATGGGATCGCCGAGCCGATGTTCGACATCGCCGACGCTGTCGAAACAGCAACCGTGAGAACGTAATCCACCATCAGTGCACTGGCCACCGTCAGCCCGGCGTCGGAACCGAGGTTAGTGGTGACCACCTCGTAGTCGCCACCGCCGGACGGATAGGCGTGCACGTTCTGCCGGTAGCTGGCCACCACGACCAGCATCACCGCCGCTACCGCGACCCCGATCCACGGCGTCAGCGCATACGCGGTCAGGCCGGCGACCGAGAGCATCAGGAAGATCTCTTCGGGCGCGTAGGCGACCGAGGAGAGTGCATCGGAGGCGAACACCGGCAGGGCGATCCGCTTGGGCAGCAGCGTGTGGCTCAGTCGGTCGCTGCGGAACGGCCGCCCCAACACCAGTCGGCGCGTCGCAGTCGAAAGTTTGGACACGGTAGCCAAGAGTAAGGGCAACCGCGCCTCCCGGTACGGTTCGGTGGCCGAGAATGTCTTCCCAACCGACTGGCCGTTATGGTGGGCGGGTCGAGAGGATCTCCAGTGCGGGTGGTTGTGATGGGGTGCGGCCGGGTGGGTTCGGCGGTCGCCGAAGGCCTGTCCAGGATCGGCCACGACGTCGCGGTGATCGACAGCGACGACACGGCGTTTGGCAGGCTGAGCCCCGATTTCGCCGGTGAAACGGTGCTCGGCATGGGCTTCGACCGGGATGTGCTGCTCAAGGCCGGCATCGAGGGCGCCGACGCATTTGCCGCCGTGTCGTCCGGAGACAACTCCAACATCATCTCGGCTCGGCTGGCCCGGGAGACCTTCGGGGTGCGGCGGGTGGTCGCGCGGATCTACGACGCCAAGCGCGCCGAGGTCTACGAACGGCTCGGCATCCCGACGATTGCCACGGTGCCGTGGACCACAGATCGGCTGCTGCATGCGCTCACGCAGGAAAGCGAGACCGCGCGCTGGCGCGACCCGAGCGGGACCGTCGCGGTCCTGGAGGTGGCTCTTCACGAGGACTGGGTGGGCCGAAAAGCGGCCGATCTGGAAGCCGCCACCGGAGCCCGGGTGGCATTCCTGATCCGTTTGGGCTCCGGGATACTCCCGGAAACCAAAACGGTCATCCAGGCCGGCGATCAGGTCTACATCGCCGCGATCTCCGGGCGGGCGGCCGAGGCACTGGCCATTGCGGCATTGCCGCCGAGCGAGGAGGCCGGGGCATGAAGGTCGCTATCGCAGGAGCGGGCGCGGTCGGCCGGTCAGTGGCCCGCGAACTGGTCGACAACAAGCACGACGTGACGTTGATCGAGCGAAAGCCCGAACACATCGACTCCGATGCCATTCCGGCCGCGCACTGGTGGCTGGGCGACGCCTGCGAGGTGAGCGTGCTCGAACAGGTCCAGTTGCACGAGTTCGACGTCGTGATTTCCGCCACCGGTGACGACAAGGCCAACGTGGTGCTCAGCCTGCTGGCCAAGACCGAGTTCGCGGTGCCACGGGTGGTGGCCCGAGTCAACGACCCGCGCAACGAGTGGCTGTTCACCGAGACCTGGGGTGTCGACGTGGCGGTGTCCACCCCGCGGATGCTGGCTTCGTTGATCGAGGAGGCGGTGGCCGTCGGCGAACTGGTGCGGTTGATCGAGTTTCGCAAGGGTCAGGCCAACCTGGTCGAGATCACCTTGCCCGACGACACGCCGTGGGGCGGCAAGCCGGTCCGCAAGTTGCAGCTGCCGCGCGACGTCGCGCTGGTGACGATCCTGCGCGGGCCCCGCGTGATCGTGCCGCAGGACGACGAGCCGCTGGAGGGTGGCGACGAGCTGTTGTTCGTCGCTGTCACCGAGGCGGAAGAGGAACTGCGCCGGCATCTGCTGCCGTCGCCGTAAGGGCTTCGGCGTCCAGGGCGCGCTGCGCCGCCCGAATCGCCAGAAACGTCACCAGCGCCGACACAGCAGCCAGCGGCCAGCCCATCCCGATCCGGGCCACCACCAGCCAGCCGGTGCGGTCGGTGTCGTAGAGCATCCGCTGCACGACGAAGCGCGCGGTGAACACCACCACCCAGGTGAGCGTGGCGACGTCGAACGCATAGACCGCGCGGCGCACGCCACGCCAGCCGCGATCGTGACCGTGCAGCCAGCTCCAGATGTAGCCGACGACGGGCCGGCGGATCACGATCGAGATCGCGAACAGCGCCCCGTACATCAGCGACGTCCAAATGCCCAGCAGAAAGTAGCCTTTCGACTCCCCGAGCACGTAGGCGATCGCCACGCAGACGGCGACGCCGATCAGCCCGGAGACGGCCGGCTGGACGGACTCGCGGCGCACCAGACGCCACAGCAGGATCAGCGCCGCGGCGCCGAGCGCGGCGCCGGACGCCGCGGGCAGGCCTATCAGCCGCGAGGTACCGACGAAAACCAGCGCCGGAAGCGACGAGTAGACGATGCCGGCGACACCGCCCAGTTGTTGCATCATCCGGTCGGCCGGCGTGCGACCGACCGCACGACTCGCTAGCTCGCTGTCGTCGGCGTCTGCGGCACGGTTCACCGCTGAATCTCGTAGTGCGGGTTGTAGATCGCTTTGCTGCCGTTCTCCAGCTTGCCGAGCCGTCCGTGCACCCGCAGCGTTCGACCGGAGTCGATCCCGGGAATCCGACGCTGACCCAACCACACCAGCTCAATTGTGTCAGTGCCGTCGAACAGTTCGGCGCGGACCCCGTCGGCGCAGCCCTTGCCGTTGCATTCGACGCTACGCAGGGTTCCGACCACGGTGACCTCCTGGCCACGCTCGCAGTCGATAGCCCGCTGCGCGCCGGTCGTCACCGCCTCGTCGCACAATTCTTCGGCGTCACGCTGCTCGGGGTTCTCACTCAACCGACGAGTCAGCCGGCGCAGATAACTTTCCGCCGCCATGGCCTCTCCTGAGCGTCTTCACATCGAACCGAGTAATCGCGATCCTTTCACGACAACGGTCACCGTAGACCCCATGGTTCCCCAATCGTCAAGCGACGCCCAGGCACTATCTAAGGATGACTATCGACCTGCGCGGGGTGGCCGCCGTCGTGCTGCCGGGAACGGGCTCCGACGACAGCTACGCCTGCCGGGCGTTCGGCGCGCCGCTGAGTGACGCCGGCGCGCGGCTACTGGCGCCACGGCCGCAGCCGCGACGATTGATCGACGGCTACCTCGAGGCGTTGAACGACGCTGCCCGCGGCGGACCGATCGCGGTCGGTGGTGTGTCGATCGGTGCCGCGGTGGCGGTCGCGTGGGCGTTGCAGCATCCCGATCGCACGGTCGCGGTGCTGGCCGCGCTGCCGGCGTGGACCGGTGCACCCGACGGAGCGACCGCTGCGGTCGCAGCGCGGCACTCCGCACAGCGGCTACGCGGCGACGGCCTGGCGGCGACGACGGCGCAGATGCGGGCGTCGAGCCCGCCGTGGCTGGCCGACGAGTTGGCCCGCTCCTGGCGCGGCCAGTGGCCGCATTTGCCCGACGCGATGGACGAGGCCGCCGGCTATATCGCCCCGACCTACCGAGAGCTGCAGGGTCTGACGACACCGCTGGGCATCGCGTCGGCGAAAGACGACCCGATTCATCCGCTCGACGTCGGGCGGCAGTGGCTGGCCGCCGCGCCGCACGCGGGGCTGCGCATCGTGACCCTGGACCAGATCGGTGCCGACCCCGCCGCGCTGGGCGCCGCGTGTTTGGCGGCGCTGAACGCGGCGTCGTGAGCCCGCGCCCCGATCCCCTGGTCAGCCGTCGGTACCGCGCAGTTGCTGCATCGCCGAGCCCGACGCGCTGCGACGCTCCGGCTCCGGTGGTTCGTCTTGGCTGACGGCGGCGTCAGTGTCGGTCGGATCGACCGGCGGCCCGGCAACCCCCTGAGCTGCGGCGGCCTCGCGCAGCTGCGTCGCCATCGGCTCCGGCAGCTGCACCGGCAGCGGAGTGCGCACCGGAAGAGGTGTATCACCGCGACGAATCACGGTGTCCAGTAATGCATTGCGCGCTGCTCGGTCAGCGCGTCCACGCTTTCGATCGACCCGTTGACCACGCAGCGGATCATCCAGCGGTAGCCGTCAACACCGATGAACCGCACCACGCCGGACGCCGTGCCGACCACTTCACGGCCCCAGCGGCCGTCCTGAATGCTGACCGCGGCCCCGTCGTTACGCAGCGAATCCGCCAGTTCGGCGGCGACCTCCCGCCATAGTCCGCCGGTCTTGGGTGCGGCATACGCGGCGATGGTGAAGCGGCCGTTGGCCGTGACCACCCACACCGCGCTCGGGACGCCGTTCTCGGTCAATTCGACCTGCAGTTGTGCCGCCTCGGGCAGCGGCACCAGCACCGAACCGAGGTCCAGGCGGCCCTCCAACGCGACCGACGACTCGTCGAAGTCCTCGATGTCGAACGGGCCCTCCAGATCGTCGGCGCCGAAGGCCTCCGCAGGGGCCTGCGGCTGACGGTGTGCGGCCACCGCGTCCGGTTCCTCGACCGACCGCCCCTCTTTGGGTTTACGTCTGCCAAATGCCATCACAAGCGCCGCTCCTCCTGCCCATCCCCGATCGCACTGCCCTGTCTATCGTCCGAGCGGTCAGAGGCTGGCATGTCCGCCGGAGGAACCATGACCGCCGGCGCCGCGGGACGTGTCGGCCATACCGGCTTCGTCGAATGACGCCACCTCGACCAAGTCGACCAGTTCGACGCGCTGCACCAGCAACTGGGCGATCCGGTCGCCACGATTGACCACGATCGGCGCTGCGGGGTCGAGGTTGATCAGTGAAACCTTGATCTCACCACGGTAGCCCGCGTCGACGGTGCCCGGACTGTTGACGATTGAAAGTCCCACCCTTGCAGCCAAACCGGATCGCGGATGCACCAGCCCCACCATGCCCACCGGGATGGCGACCGCGATGCCCGTCCGGACCAGCGCCCGGTGTCCGGGCGCCAGCTCGACGTCTTCGGCGCTGTAGAGATCTACACCGGCATCACCGTGGTGGGCCCGGGCGGGCAGCGGAAGCCCGGGGTCGAGACGAACAACCGCCAGACTGGTCGACACGGGGGCACAGATTACCCTTGGCCGGGTGTCAGTAACGCCAGTCACGCCGCAAAGCGTGCGGTACAGCGAGCGTTTGTGGGTGCCGTGGTGGTGGTGGCCACTGGCTTTCGCCTTGGCAGCCCTGATTGCGGTCGAAGTCAACATGGGTGTGCCGAGCCTGCCGAGTTGGCTGCCGTTCGCCGCGTTGTTCCCCGTCGCCGCCGGAGCATTGCTGTGGCTGGGCCGCGTCGAGATCCGGGTCACCACCGCCGACAGCGGAGTCGAGTTGTGGGCTGGCGAAGCCCATCTGCCGGCCGCGGTCATTTCCCGCTCCGCCGACATACCGCGCTCGGCCAAGTCCGCGGCGCTGGGACGTCAGCTTGATCCCGCCGCCTATGTGGTCCACCGCGGCTGGGTGGGCCCGATGGTGCTGGTGGTGTTGGACGACGCGGACGACCCGACGCCCTACTGGCTGGTGAGTACCCGCCACCCGGAGCGGGTGTTGTCGGCGTTGCGCTCCTAGTCGGCAACTGCCCGACGGTCAAAGTCAGGCCGCGCAGTCCGTACAGATCATCACGCCGCCGTTTTCGCTGGCCAATCGGCTGCGGTGCTGCACCAAAAAGCAGCTGGAGCAGGTGAATTCGTCGGCCTGCTTCGGGATCACGCGGACCGACAGTTCCTCGCCGGACAAGTCGGCGCCGGGCAGCTCGAAGGACTCCGCGGACTCGGACTCGTCGACGTCAACGACCGCTGACGCCGCCTCGTTTCGCCGCGCCTTGAGCTCCTCGAGCGAGTCCTCTGAAACGTCGTCGGTTTCGGTACGCCTTGGGGCGTCGTAATCGGTAGCCATCGTCTGTCCCCTCGTAAACCTGCAAGGTAACCCTGCAAGCAAAGCTTTGTACCAGCGTCGAACGCATCCGCAAAATGATTCGTGCCCGTATTCCTGGCTGATTATGTGTGATTTAGCTCACACCAACCGGGCGACCACGCCAGCTCCCACTGAACACCAGCGCTTTCAGTGCCCTAGAGTTCCCCCGTGGTCGCGCAAATCACTAACGGTACCGCCGTCGACAAGCACGGTCGTCCATTCCGCCGGCGCAACGCTCGGCCCGCAATCGCCCTGCTGATCGTGTTGCTGGTGGCCAGCGCCGCGGTGTGGACCGTCGCCCTGACCCGCCCGGCCGAGGTACACGAGGCGACGGTGTGCAACCCGCCGCCCGCACCGACCGACCCGGGCCAACCGCGGCTGGGCACCCCGGTTTCGCGGAGCACCATGATCAACGTCGCACCGGCCAAGCTCGCCGACACCAAGGTCCGAGTGCTCAACGCCAGCGGGCGGGGCGGTCAGGCCGCCGATGTCGCGGGCGCCCTGCGCGATCTGGGATTCGCCCAACCGACGGCGGCCAACGACCCCGTCTACGCCAAAACGCGCCTGCTCTGCCAGGGCCAGATCCGGTTCGGCGAGGCCGGTCAGGCGGGCGCGGCCGCGGTGTGGCTGGTCGCACCCTGCGCCGAGCTGTACCGCGACGACCGCACCGACGACTCCGTCGACCTGGCCATCGGCACCGAGTTCGGCGCGCTGGCGCACAGCGATGACATCGCCGCGGTGCTCGCCGGCCTGCGCCCGGGCAACACCGAGCCGGCAGACCCCGCGCTGCTGGCCAAGATCCACGCCGGCAACTGTTGACCTCCTCAGCCAGGAATCGGAGCCAGACCGTCGAATTGGCCCAGCGCAGCCAGCAACTGGTCGGCGACGCCGGGCGCCGCGGCGATCACCAGGGCAGCGTCGCTGTCCGGGTCGCCCGGTGCTGGCAACACAACCCGCGCGCCGGCCTCGGCGGCGATGAGCGCCCCCGCCGCGGAATCCCAGGCATGCAGGCCATGCTCGTAGTAGGCGTCGAGCCGGCCCGCCGCGACCATGCACAAATCGATTGCCGCAGAACCGATTCTGCGTATGTCTCGAACTGACGGTAGGAGCCGCGACACCAGCTGGGCCTGGACCGTGCGGCGGCGCCCGGAATAGGCGAACCCGGTGCCCACCAGCGCCCGCGACAAATCATCGACTCTGCTGCACCGCAGGCGGCGGGTGCCCTCGGCATCGGTGACCTGGGCGCCGAGGCCGACGGCGGCCGAGTACAGCCGTCCGCCGACGACATCGGCGACCGCGCCGGCCACCGAGACGCCGTCGATCTGCGCGGCCACCGACACCGCATACGCCGGAATCCCGTAGACGAAGTTCACCGTGCCGTCGATCGGGTCGAGCACCCAGGTGACGTCGCCGGGCGCGACGCTCGCCGGATCGGCCGGACCACCGATCTCCTCTCCGAGTATCGCCTCGCCGGATCGCAGTTGCGCCAACCGATCACGCAGCAGTCGTTCGGTTTCGGTGTCGACCACGGTCACCGGGTCGGTCGGGGTCGTCTTGGTCTGCACCGCGTCGTCACCGTCAGCGCCTGCGTCGGCGCCGAAGACCTCGCTGCGCCGTCGCCGCACGAACGCGGCCGCTTCGGCTGCCAGCAGTTCCGCCACCTCGCGCAGCAGCGTCGGCCGCTTGTCATGTGTGCTCATCACCCCATCGCATCACAGGTGTTGCCGTGTTCGGCAACGTCGGGGTAACAGGACAACGAACCACTGAGCCACGCATTAGGGTTTTCGTCGACGCCCACGTCTCGCCGAGGAGATCCGATGACCAGTGCAGACTCGCCCAGTGCAGACTCGCCCACTGCCGCAGCGCCGAGCGCCGCACCGGCGAAGCGCGGTTTCGGTATCGACGTCGGCGGCAGCGGCATCAAGGGCGGCATCGTCGATCTGGACACCGGCGAACTCGTGGGCGAGCGCTGCAAGTTGCCGACGCCCCAGCCGGCCACGCCGCAGTCGGTCGCCGAGACGATCGCCGCCGTGGTTGACCAATTCGGCTGGACCGGACCGCTCGGCGTGACGTATCCCGGGGTGGTCACCGACGGCATCGTGCGCACCGCCGCCAACGTCGACAAGAAATGGATCGGCACCAACGCGCGCGACGTCATCAGTGCGGGCCTGAACGGCCAGGAGGTCGTCGTGCTCAACGACGCCGACGCGGCTGGGCTGGCCGAGCAACATTACGGCGCGGGCAAAGACACCACCGGCGTAGTGGTGCTGCTCACATTCGGCACCGGTATCGGTTCGGCGGTCATCCACAACGGGATTCTGCTGCCCAACACCGAATTCGGGCATCTCGAGGTGGGCGGTAAGGAAGCCGAACACCGGGCCGCGTCCTCGGTTCGCGACAAGCACGGCTGGAGCTACGAGAAGTGGACAAAGCAGGTGACCAAGGTATTGATCGCGATCGAGAACGCCATGTGTCCCGAGCTGTTCATCGTCGGCGGCGGAATCAGCCGCAAGGCCGACAAATGGGTGCCGCTGCTGAAAAACCGCACCCCGGTGGTTGCCGCCGCCCTGCAGAATTCCGCCGGAATCGTCGGCGCGGCCATGGCGGCGACGCGCGACGTGACGCACTGATTTGCGCGCACTGGCGGGAGTAAGGCGTTGCGGTCGTTACAATGGTCAGCGGCAGCCGCGCAACCGATAGCGGCGAATATCCACGCTCATCATCGACGCCGACATCCGACATAGCTGACGTCCTTCCGGTTGAGCATGCCTGCGGCACCGGAAGAGAGTTCTACCGAAGGGGTTTACGTGGCAGCGACCAAGGCACGACCGGCGACCGATGAGCCGGTGAAGCGCACCGCCGCCAAAGCTCCCGCCAAACGCTCGCCGGCCAAGGCCGCCAACGGCGCGACCACCAAGGCAGCCAAAGCGCCGGCAAAAACCGCCAACGCCGCCGCTCCCAAGGCTCACACCGCCACCAAGGGCGCCGCAGCCAAGGCGGCGCCGCCTCGAGGACGCGCCAAGAAGGCGACGACGAAGGGCACCGGTGACACAGAGGCCGCCACCGATCTCGTGGCCGCCGAGCACGACCTCGACACCGACGCCGAACTCGACGGCGAACCGGTCGAGGAGATCGACCTCGCCGATGAAGACCTGAACCTCGAGGGCGACGTTCTCGAGGTCGACGTGTCCGAGGTCGACGTGTCCGAGCACTCCGACACCGACGAGGCGGATGCGAAGGCGCCCGGCAAGGCCGCCGGCGACGACGAGGACATCGCCGAGCCGAGCGAAAAGGACAAGGCCTCAGGAGATTTCGTCTGGGACGAGGACGAGTCCGAAGCCCTGCGGCAGGCCCGCAAGGACGCCGAGCTGACCGCGTCGGCCGACTCCGTTCGCGCCTACCTCAAGCAGATCGGCAAGGTGGCGCTGCTCAACGCCGAAGAAGAAGTCGAGCTGGCCAAGCGGATCGAAGCGGGCCTGTACTGCACGCAGCTGATGACGGAGTTCGCCGAGAAGGGCGAGAAGCTTCCCGCAGCTCAGCGGCGGGACTACCAGTGGATCTGCCGCGACGGCGACCGCGCCAAGAATCACCTGCTGGAAGCCAACCTGCGGCTGGTGGTGTCGCTGGCCAAGCGCTACACCGGGCGCGGCATGGCGTTTCTCGACCTGATCCAGGAGGGCAACCTCGGCCTGATCCGCGCGGTCGAAAAGTTCGACTACACCAAGGGCTACAAGTTCTCCACCTACGCGACCTGGTGGATCCGCCAGGCGATCACCCGCGCGATGGCCGACCAGGCCCGCACGATCCGCATCCCGGTGCACATGGTCGAGGTGATCAACAAGCTCGGCCGTATTCAGCGTGAGCTGCT
>NZ_JBYCLD010000170.1:0-1581 GCF_057473725.1 Mycobacterium sp. TH-M11
CTTCCGATAGATCTCCCGTTTCAGTGCGAGGACTTCGGGAACTGCCTCGATGACCAGGTCGGCATGTTTTACGGCTTCGTTGAGATCTGAGGTCAGGGTGATCCGATTCAGCGCCGCGGCCGCCGCTCCGTCCTTGGCGTCGGGAACCTCCTTGCCATAGGTTTCCACCAGGTGGTCATACCGTTTTTTGGCAGCCTGCAGTGCGTCGTCGTCGATGTCGTAGGAGACGACGCTGAGCCCCTTGAACGCCGACTGGAAGGCGATCTGGGAGCCCAAAACGCCGGCGCCCAGGACTGTGACGTGGTGGATACCGCTATTCATGAGTCGCTCCGTTCGTCCGTCACGCTACTTCCCGACATCGCCTCGGCCATTACGCTCGACAGCGAGCCAAACATCTCGGGTGCGGGGGTTTCTAGTGTCCAAAGGCCCCAGTCGATAGCGACGCCGATCACAACGGCTGTTATCGCGGCAAATGTTCGGGCCCAATGGGACCCGTGGAATCGGCCGGCTGGTTCAACGCCGCCCCTTCTTCGCGCCGTGCCACCGCGGGTTGGCCCACCACGACGAGGCGATCGTGATCGCGACCACCAGCAGCACCGGGATCACGGCGGGGATCAGCACGTCGGAGAGCGTCAACAGCCCCTCGTTTCGCCCGCCGGTCAGGACCGCACCCAGGGCGGTCATGACGGCGAAGCCAGTGAGCACGACGCCCAAGAGCACCCGAGCGCTGACTCTCGTCGCCTCACGTCGCCGCACCGGTTGGGTACCCGCGCCGGCCAGAGCCGTGAGCCAGCTCGCGTCGCGATAGACCAGCCGGGCCGTCGCCACCATCGCGGTCACGGTCGCCGCGGTGAACAGCCACCCGCTCAACGCCAGTTGGATCCCCCCGCTGAGCATGTGGCCGCTGGTGCATCCGCCGGCCATCCTGGCACCGAAGAGCACCAGAAACGACCCGCCGAAGCAGCCGATGGCGCGCCTGGCCGGGCTTGGACCGAACCGGTTACGCCAGGAGGGCGGCACGACCGGACGGAATGCGGTGAAGCGCCGGCTGATGAACAGGGCGCAGATGAACCCGCCGAAAAAGACGCCGACATCGGTGAACGGCTCCCATCCGATGTTGCTGAACACCGCTGCGCTGTAGGCGAAATGGGGCAAAAACAGGTGCCCGACAAGCCACGAATATGTCGTGGACTGCCCGAAGATCTGATGCAAGAAGATCGCCAGGACGGTTACGACGGCGATGGCGAACCCGACGGTGCCGATGGTTCGCGCGTAGAAGTTGGCGCTGGGGACCTCGCGCGACGTCAGGCGCTGATACCAGTTCGGGGTGGGTGAGCCCGTCGCGTCGACCGCTCCTTCGGCAAGGTATTGCGCGGTGTCGCGCATGAGCACCCGGTCGTGCTCGTCGAGCGGGCAGCGCGCCAGGTGCCGAAAACAGCTGTGCGTGCCACCCCGATACCGGGGCAGGAAGTACAGCAGCGTCGAGGCCACTCCTGCGTAGCCGAGGGCCACGACGAACGTCGGCAGCGGACGGATGTGCGCGATGTTGCCGGTGACCACCAGATCCCCGAAGTTGGCCGC
>NZ_JBYCLD010000171.1:0-1732 GCF_057473725.1 Mycobacterium sp. TH-M11
GTCGATCAGGTGCGGGCCGGGCTCGGCGAAGGCAGCGCGCAATCCGTCAGCGAACTCTTCGGCGGTGGCGGCCCGGCGCGCAGGAACTCCCATTCCCTCGGCGATCTTGACGAAATCGATCGTCGGCCTGGACAAATCAAGAAGTTCCTGCGCTTTGGGGCCAGGTGCGGAACCGACGCCAACCCGCTGCAGCTCGAGTCGGAGGATGTCGTAGGCGCTGTTGTTGTAGATGACAGTCGTGACGTTCAGGTTCTCCCGGGCTTGGGTCCACAGGCCCGAA
This sequence comes from Mycobacterium sp. TH-M11, assembly GCF_057473725.1. Classification (NCBI taxonomy): domain Bacteria; kingdom Bacillati; phylum Actinomycetota; class Actinomycetes; order Mycobacteriales; family Mycobacteriaceae; genus Mycobacterium; species Mycobacterium sp. TH-M11. The sequence continues at coordinate 281 of NZ_JBYCLD010000171.1, forward strand.
ATCGTGTACATCGCGGAGCCGTCGGATTCGAGATTCAGCACCGGCCGGTCGGGCGCGGCGACCGCGGCCCCTGCTGCCGCCGGAATGCCGTAGCCGATCGCCCCCCCGGTCAGGGTCAGCCAGTCGTGTTTCGGTGCACCGGCGGTCGCAGCAGTCAGCGGAATGCTGGACGTGTTGGACTCGTCGACCACGATGGTGTTCTCCGGCATCAGCGCGCCGACCACGTCGGCCACCGACATGGCGGTCAGAGCGCCGCTCGGCAATTGCGGGCGCGCCAATTCGGCGACTTCGGCGACGGTTCCCGGTGCCAGCTCGTCGGCCAAGGCGGTCAATGCGTCTGCCGCTCCGATGTGGTGGGCGAGAAGGTGCACTTCGCAACCGGCCGGCACCAGGTCACTCGGTTTGTCCGGGTAGCCGAAGAACGACACCGGCGACGTAGCGCCGGCCAGCACCAAATGCTTGGTGCCGTCTAGCTGCGCCAGCGCGGCCTCGCCGAAGTATGCCAACCGCTCGATGGCGGGGACACCGGCACCGCGCTCCAGCCGCGTCGGAAAAGTCTCGCAGAGCAGACGGGCGCCGGTGGCTTGTGCGATCCGCGCCGCAGCGGCCAGGCCCGGCCGCCGGGTGGCGTCACCGCCGACCATGATCACCGTGGGCTCGCCCGAGCGCAGCACCTCGGCAACCTCGGGTGTCAACATCGGGTCGGCGCCCGACGGCGCTGCCGGCAGCTCGGCCGCTGCTCGGGCTCCGTCGGACCAGGACACGTCCGCGGGCAGGATCAGGGTGGCGATCTGGGCTCCCGCCCGGCTGACCGCGATCGCCTGCGCCGCGTCGGCGGCAACGTCGGCGGTGCTGGTCGATCGATGCACCCAGCCCGAGACGCTGCCGGCGAGTGCGTCGATGTCGGATTCCAGTGGCGCGTCGTACTTCTTGTGATACGTGGCGTGGTCTCCGACGACGACCACCATCGGGACGTGGGCGCGACGGGCGTTGTGCAGATTGGCCAGGCCGTTACCGAGGCCGGGACCCAGGTGCAGCAGGACGGCGGCCGGGCGGCCGGCGATGCGGGCGTAGCCGTCGGCCGCCCCAGTGGCGACACCTTCGAAAAGCCCTAATACGCCCCGCATCCGCGGAACCGCATCTAAAGCCGCGACGAAATGCATCTCGGACGTGCCGGGGTTGGCGAAGCACACGTCCACCCCGGAGTCGACCAGCGTGTTGATCAGAGCCTGCGCACCGTTCACGCCTCGACTGTAGAGCCGGTCAGATCGACAGCGCGGCCTGGGCGCAGATGTGTGTCCGCTGCGCATGACCCCCGCCGAACAACACCACATGCGCGAGCAGCGCAAAGAGCTGATGCAGCCCGATGCGCTTGCGCCAGCCCGGCTGCAGTGGGTGCATGCTCTGGTAGCCGGCAATGATGTCGTCGTAGTGCGGGCAGCCGAACAGGGC
>NZ_JBYCLD010000172.1:0-30491 GCF_057473725.1 Mycobacterium sp. TH-M11
CACGACGGCGGGTGGGTGCCGGTCCACGTGACCGCCAACCGGGTGGAGATCGACACCGGCACGTTCGCCGGACTGGTCTCGCTGAGGCTGCCGACTCCAGCCGAACTCGCCGCAGCTGGACTGGCCCCCGGTTAGACTGGCCTGGGAGCCGGGCCCGCCCGGGCGGACGCCCGGGCCCTGCCCCATTCGCCCGCACCGACCTCAATGGTGACCACGACGTCGAGGTCTTCGACACCGCAGCCGGCTACATCGGCCCGCATCATGCGGGCCACCGCTCCGGCCCGTGCACACGATGCGTCGGCCCCGGCTGGCACTCGCGCCGCGGCGGCCAGTGCAGCCAGGTCGGCCGCCGCCTGAGCCTGGTGCCGGGCGACTACAGCGGCGCCCAGGGACACGCTGCCACCGGTGACGGTAAGCAGCACGACAACCATCGCGGCCGTGACGACGGTGACCGATCCACGCTCGTTACCATGGCTCGACTGCAGCCATCGCAGTGGCCGAGATTTGCAGGAGCTGAAGCAGATTCGACCTAGCGGTAACCGTCGCAACCACGAATCCGCCGTCGTGGCGAATCTGCACGCCGGCGCCGCCGGGGGCGACTGCGCGGGCTGCCGCGATCGCCGACCGCTCGTCACCGCGGGCCGCCAACCGGGCGGCCTCCCGTGCGGCGTCAATGCAGCAGACTTGCATTGCCAGCGCCGCGATGCCGGCCAGACACAGCGACAGGACCGCGACCAGAGTTGCGACGCCGAACGCTGCTTCCACCGTGGCCGCGCCGGCATTGTCGGCTAGGCCTTGGTGCTCAGCGCGCGGGCGATGATGTTCGTCAGCGCCGAAACGATGGAATCGCCGGTGACGACGGCGTAGAGGACCGCCGCGAATGCCGCCGCCGCAATAGTGCCGATGGCATATTCGACGGTGGACATCCCTGACTCGTCGGCAACCACTATCTTGAGTCTGACTGTTAATGCGCGAAACATGTTGCCTTCTTTCATTTTTCGACATGCTTTCCTCATATCAGGCCGGATTGCAGGAAGTCAGCGGCAAGGCCTGCAATCACCGGGACAACGCCCAGACAGACAAATGCCGGCAGAAAGCACAGGCCCAGCGGGCCGGCGATCAGCACGCCTGCCCGTTCGGCCTTTGCGGCGGCCGCATGAACCGCGTCCTGGCGGCACTGCGTAGCGAGCCCCGCCAACGCACCGGCCAATGCCACACCCGACACCGACGACCGCCGGGCCAACCGCAACAACGCGTCGATCTGCGGGTCAGCGGCGCCCATCGGCGTGGACCAGGCGACGGCCGGATCGGCGCCCAGCGCCAACAGGTCGGCTGCGCGACGTAATACCTGGGCCAACCGCGGTGGCGCCGATGGTGCGGTTGCTGCCGCGGCAGTCGACACCGCCATCCCGGCAGCCAGACAGACCGCGAGCACATCCAGGCTTGACGCCACTCCCAGTGGATCCACCGCTGCTGCCGACCGCCGCGTCAACGGCGGTCGGCGATCCGGCATCGCGGCGCGAGCCCGCACCGCTGAAGGGCCTGCGCTGGACAGCAGCGCAGCGGCGAGAAGCATTGCCGCTGTGGTGATCACGACGCCGCCGCGTCGGTGATGCGATCGGCCCACATCAGCCCGCCACAAACAAGCGTCAGGCCGGCGACCAATAACCAGCCGCCCAGCCCTGCGCCGAGCAGAAATGACAGCGGGCGCGCCCCGATCGCCTGACCCATCAACACCGACAGCACCGGCAGTCCAGCGAGAATGACGGCGGTGGCGCGAGCGCCCGCCATCGCCGCTCGAACCTGAGCCGAGGAGCGTTGCCGCTCAGCTATATCGCGTTGCGCCGCTTGCATGAGCGCGGACATTGCCAGGCCGTGATCGGTGGCCAACTCCCAGCACACGGCCAATCGCTCCCAGTGTGACGGCAGTGCGGCCGTCGCGCCGACTCCGCGCAGTCCCGCGGCGACGTCAGCGCCGAGTCGGGCGCGTGCGGCCACCGCACGGCACGCACCGGCGACTGGTCCGGCTGTCTCCTCTGCCGCCACCGCGAACGCCGTAGCCGGGTGCGCCCCCGCCCTGAGTTCGCCCACCAGCACGTCGATCGCGGTCTCCATCGACCGGCTCTCGTCCATTGCGCGATCGTTGCGGCGCCGACGCCGGCCGCGAAGGAACATGGTTGCGGCCACCGCGGCGAGCCCCAAAACTGTTGTCAATGAGAACAACGCCGTGCTCGTGACCGCGAGGCACGCGATCACGAATGACAACGCCAGCGGCCGCGAGGCATTGCGTCGCTCGCGGCTCAGCCGCCGCCGCGGCGACGACGGACGCATCAGCACCGCAGCCGACAACGCGAGCCCGGCCACCACCGGCCCCGTCACGCCCGACTCCGGCTTCGCACCAACGCCCTAAAGCCCGCGATCTCGTCGGTGCAGCCGCGGTCCGCGTGCCACACCGTGACCGCACGGACACCTCGGTCGGCGCGGCGCAACACGGCAATCTCCTCGAGCCGCCGGCGCCCGTCCCGGTCCCGGGTGACGTGCAGCAACACTTGGACAGCGGCGCTCAATTGACTTTGTAGCGCAGCACAATCCAGACCACCAAGGGCAGCCAATGCCTCGAGACGGGCCGGTACTTCGGCGGGGTTGTTGGCGTGCACCGTCCCCGCGCCACCCTCGTGACCGGTGTTCAGCGCGGCCAGCAGATCGACCACCTCGGCGCCGCGTACTTCACCGACCACGATGCGGTCCGGCCGCATCCGCAACGCCTGGCGGACGAGCTGACGAACGGTGACTTCACCGACGCCCTCGACGTTGGCGCAGCGCGCCACCAATCGCACCAGGTGTGGATGCGGCGGTGCCAGCTCGGCGGCGTCCTCGACACATACGATCCGCTCGTCACCGGCGACCGCGTTCAGCATGGCCGACAGCAATGTCGTCTTGCCCGCGCCGGTCCCGCCGGACACCAGGAACGCAAGCCTGGCGGCGAGCACATCGTGGATCAACTCCGCGGCCTGGGGAGCGATGGCACCGGCCGTGATCAACGCGGCAAGGTCTTGGGTGGCCGGCCGCAGCACCCGCAACGACAGGCAGGTGCCGGCCGCAGCCACGGGCGGCAGGACGGCGTGCAGCCGGACCGCGAAACTACCCAGTCCGGTCAACTGCCCGTCGACCCAGGGCTGCGCGTCGTCGAGTCGCCGGCCCGCCGCCAGCGCCAGCCGCTGCGCCAGACGGCGTACGGCCGCTTCGTCCGCGAAGCGGATATTGGTACGGCGCAATCCTTTTCCTTCGTCGACCCATACTGCGTCCGGCGCGGCGACCAGCACGTCGGTGGTGTTGTCGCCGCGCAGCAGTGGTTCCAGGATTCCTGCGCCGGTCAGCTCGGTCTGCAGTATCCGAAGGTTGGTCAGCAGCTCGGTGTCGCCGAGTACCCCACCGGATTCCGCTCGGATCGCCTCGGCTACCACGTTCGGTCGCAGCGGACCGGACTCGGCCGCCAGCCGCTCGCGCACTCGATCGATCAGCGAACCGCTCATGCCGCACGCCGGTGGGTGCGGCGCGCCGGCAGGACGGCCAGAACCGTGCGGGCCGCGGTGGCCAGCGCAGACCGGCGCCCCATCCGCAGACCTGTGTGCTCGAGTTGCTCGGCCAGCCGCGGATGCGTCCGCATCGACGCCAACAGCGGCACACCTGCGATGGTCGCCACGTCGTCGGCACGCAGACCCCCCGGCGATGGCCCACGGACCACCAGGCCCAGGTTTGGATTTATTCCGGCGAGCACCGGGGCGACGGTCGCGGTAGCCGCGCAGGACCGCACATCGCAAGGACTGACCACAACCACGAGATCTGCTGTGTCCAAGGCAGTTTCAACCGCGCCTGTCATCCGACGCGCGAGGTCGCAGACCACCGTCACACCGCCACGCCGGCCGGCGTCGAGCACGGCTCGCACTGCGCCGCCGTCCAATTCACCTCCGCGCCGGGTGCCCGACAGCAGGCTCATCCCGCGGTGCTGCGGGAGCGCGTCGCGCACGGCCGACCAGGTCAACCGTCCGCCCTGCAGTGTGAGGTCCGGCCACCGCACGCCAGGTGCACTCTCCGCGCCGACCAATAGATCGATGCCGCCCGCCCAGGGGTCTAGATCGACCAGCATCGACTCCGTCGCCACCCCCGCCAGCGCGACCGCGAACAGCGAGGCACCCGCTCCGCCACACCCGCCGATCACCGCCACCACCGCGCCGCGGCTGCCGTCGTCACGAGCTGATTCGACAGCGTCGGCGAGCTCGCGGACCAGGTCATGCTCTTGGGCCGGCAATCTCAACACGTGCCGGGCACCCACCTCGATCGCCGCCGCCCAGGTTGCCGGCGGCGGATCATCGCCGGTCGCGACGATGACGTGCGCACGCCGCGGCAATCCGGTCTGCGCACAGCCCAGTGCCGCCGCCTCGTCGAGCACGACGGCCGACGCCGCCGACCACGCTTTCCGACTCAGCGGCGACGAGTCCGCGGCGTGGACAACCCGCACGCTCACCGCCGCTGCCACTCGGTCCAGTTCATCGCGCAGGACCGGATCGGCGAGGATCGCCAGAATTCCGCGGGCATCGGTGTTCGGCATCGGCCCACCGTGCCGCCGGCAGGGCGGCGGCGCCAGTCGCGCCAACACAATGTGTGGACAACGCCGAGACTGTGCACACCGAGCGTGCGCTGAGAAGACTTACCCGAGAAAAGGGACGACCCCCGCCAGGGGGGGAGGAGGCGAGGGTCGTCGTGTATCAGCCCCGGGGGGTCGGGCTGATACACCTCGGCAAAGCCGAGTGAGGCTTACTATACACACGAGAGTGTCACGCAGCGCAAGGGTTACGCGCGAAACACACCGACGATCCTCAAGTAGCTGAACCAAACGCCTCGCTGGTACCACGCGTTACGGGATCCGTTTTTACCGGGGTTTTTGCAGACAGCGTCGCGGCCCGCCGACTCACCCCCCTATGCTGAGGCGGTGACCGTCTCCGACTCGGCCGCTGACCAGCAAACTTCGCCGATGCCCCCCGGTCGCAGTCCGCGCACGGCGGCATTTTTCGATCTTGACAAGACGATCATCGCCAAGTCGAGCACGCTGGCGTTCAGCAGACCTTTCTTCGCACAGGGGCTGATCAACCGCCGAGCCGTCCTCAAATCGAGCTACGCGCAGTTCCTATTCCTGCTGTCGGGCGCCGACCACGACCAGATGGACCGGATGCGCATTCATTTGACCAACATGTGCACCGGATGGGACGTCGAGCAGGTCAAGTCCATCGTGAGCGAGACGCTGCACGACATTGTCACGCCGCTGGTGTTCGCCGAGGCGGCCGACCTGATCGCCGGCCACAAACTGTGCGGCCGCGACGTCGTGGTGGTCTCGGCTTCCGGTGAAGAACTCGTCGCACCGATCGCGCGCGCACTGGGGGCCACCCACGCGATGGCAACCCGGATGGTGGTTGAGGACGGCAGATACACCGGCGAAATCGGGTTCTACTGCTACGGCGAAGGGAAGGTGCAGGCGATTCGCGAGTTGGCCGCGCGCGAGGGCTATCCGCTCGAGCATTGCTACGCCTACTCCGACTCGATCACCGACATGCCGATGCTGGAGTTGGTCGGGCATCCCAGCGTGGTCAATCCCGACCGCGCCCTGCGACGGGAGGCGAACGCCCGCGACTGGCCGGTGCTGGAGTTTTCCCGACCGGTGTCACTGCGCGACCGCATCCCGGCACCGTCAGGGGCCGCGGTGGCCACCACTGCCGCGGTGGGGATCAGCGCCCTGGCGGCCGGCGCGCTCACCTACTCGCTGCTGCGCCGGTTCGCCCTCTAGACGCGCACAGCAAACTTTCCACGTCACGGCCCAGTATCGCTTTGGCGTTTTCCTGACAATTGACACTTGATGTGATCGGAGTCACGGAGTACAAAGGAGTCACGGAAGCCCGGTACGGCCAAGATCGTTCCAGAAGAGAAGGGCCGATCTCCCGGACGGGGCAACCGAGCACGGTTCTCGGCACCCACGCGGAGTCATAGCCGCGATAATGGCAGAAGTGTTGCGGGCCTGCGTAATTGCGAAGAGCGAACGGCATAGACGGCCCTTTGGGTGGGGCCGACGCCCGGAGCATCGCAAGAACGCCGAGGCCATCCCACGCAGCCCACAGGTGCACGCATGGTAACCGGGATCCGTGCTAGCGGGCGGCGAGCCGAAATCCTTCGGCACGCCGCCCGCTCTGTCGGTTCTAGTGCCCGCCTGCACCCTGTTCGGTGAGGGTGTCAGCAATCGTCAGCGCCTCCTGGGCGCCGGTGCGCATGGCTCGGCAGCACAACACCAACCAGGACGCCATGCCGTCGGGTGTTCCGGAGGCAAAACCGGCCGCGGCTTCGCGGTAGTCGGCGGCGCGACGCATCCATCCCACCTCCGGCACGCCCAGCCCGTGGGGGTCGAGTCCGGTCGCGATGGTGACCAATCTCGACACCGCGCGGGCCACCACACCATCGGCGGTTCCGAACGGCTTCAGGGTCAGCAGCTCACCGTGCGCGACGGCGGCGACCACCGGGGCCGGGGCCTTGGTGCCACCCGACACGATCTGCGCCAGCAGTTCCAGACGAGGTCCGACGTCGGCGTCGGGACGCGGTCGGCCCAGCCGGCTCTCGTCGACCCGGCCGGCTGCGGCCAACATGTGCAACCGGGCCAGCGCCTGCAGCGGCGCGCGCTGCCACACCCCGACCAGGTTGGTCTGGCCACCCTCCAGGGCTTGGGCGACCCGCAGGGATCCCGCGAACACCGGGTCGCTGACGGCGGAGGCATCGAGCTGGTCGTCGAGCTTGTGTCCACCGCCGTCCAGCACCGCTGAGGCTCGCGCTGACCGGAGCGCCGCCTCGGCGGCGGTCACCGGCCATCGCCGCAGGTTGGCGCGGTGGCGGTGCGCCCGGCCGAGAGCCTCGCGCGCCTGGTCGCTGGCCGCGGCGACGCCGGGCAACTCCACCAGCGGGGCAAGCGGATCAGGACTCATCGGCGCCGCTCCTCCCGCCTTCTCCGATCACGCAGCGTCAGTCATCGTCGGCTGCGCAACTCACGAGATGTCAGGATAGCCAGCACCCGCGCCGGGAACGGCGGCCAGTAGCTGGCGCGTGTATTCGTGGCGCGGGCTGGTGAAGACATCCTCGGTGGCCGCATGCTCGACCACGCGCCCGGCCCGCATCACGATCACCTCGTCGGCGATCTGCCGGATCACCGCCAGGTCATGGCTGATGAACAGGTAAGTCAGGCCCAGTTCCGACTGCAGTTCGGCCAGCAACTCCAGGATCTGCGCCTGCACCACGACGTCGAGTGCGGAGACGGCTTCATCGCACACCACGACCTCGGGCTTGAGCGCCAGCGCCCGTGCGATCGCCACCCGCTGGCATTGGCCGCCGGACAATTCACCGGGACGCCGGTTCAGCAGCGACGCGGGCAGCGCGACCTGCTCGGCCAACTCGCGGACGGCCTGGCGGCGCTGGCGACGATCCCCGACCCGGTGGATCCGTAGCGGCTCCTCGATGATCCGGGCCACCGAGTACATCGGATCCAGACTCCCGTGGGGGTTTTGAAACACCGGCTGCACTTTGCGGCGAAATTCCGACGTCTCGCGCCGACTCAGCGACGCGGCGTCGTGATCGTCGAAAAACACTGTGCCCGAGGTGGGTTCCAGTAGTCCCAGCACCATCCGGGCCACGGTGGATTTGCCGGATCCTGATTCGCCCGCGACCGCCAACGTGGTGCCTCGCCTCAGCCGGAACGAGACGTCGTCGACGGCGCGCACCTCCGTGCTCCGCCACGGGGCGCCGTGCGACGATCGGTAGATCTTGGTCAGCCCGGCGGCGACGATCACGTCCGGCGAATCGACGGGCGGGACCTGTCGCGCGGCGGGGGCCTTGCGCAGCGACGGTGCGGCCGCCACCAATTGTTGCGTGTACGGGTGCTGTGGATCACGCAGAATCGCTTGCGCTGCTCCGCTTTCCACGACACGCCCGTGGCGCATGACGACCAGCTGTTCGGCTCGTTCGGCGGCCAGCGCCAAGTCGTGGGTGATCAGCAGCACTGCCGTGCCGAGTTGGCCGGCGAGCTGCTGGAGGTGGTCGAGCACCCGGCGTTGCACGGTGACGTCCAGCGCCGACGTCGGCTCGTCGGCGATCAGCAGCCGCGGCCGGCCGGCCAGCCCGATCGCGATCAAGGCCCGCTGGCAGAGCCCGCCGGACAATTGGTGGGGATACTGCCGGGCGTGCAGCGCTGCATCGGGCATGCCGGCGTCCGCGAGTAACTCGACCGCCCGACGCTCGACATTGTTCGCGCGTAACGCTTCCCGTACTTGAAACCCGACGCGCCACACCGGGTTCAGGTTGGTCATCGGGTCCTGCGGTACGTAGCCGATCCCGCTACCGCGAACGGCCCGGAGTTGGCGTCGGGTGGCGGCCGTGAGGTCGACACCGCCGAAGTCGATGCGGCCCGCGGTGATTCGCCCACCGGGTGGGAGAAGCCCCAGAATCGCCGCTGCGGTGGTCGACTTCCCTGAACCGGATTCGCCGACGATCGCCACGGTTTCGCCTGCTCGCACCGCGAGGTCGACACCGCAGACCGCGGGCTCGTCGCCGAAGCGGACCTCGAGGCCGCTGACGCGCAGCAGCGGCGCGCTCACCGGCGCCACGCTCGGGACGAAGGGTTCAGGGGGTCCAGGGCGTCGCGCAGCACGTCGCCCATGATCATGAACGCCAACACCGTGATCGCCAACGCGCCGGCGGGGTAGAACAGGATCGGTGAACCTGCGCGCAGCCGAATCTGGTCGACATTGATGTCGCCACCCCACGACACGACCGAAGGTGGCAATCCGACCCCCAGGTAGGACAGCGTGGCCTCGGTGACGATGAACAAACCGAGCGCGATGGTCGACACCGCGATCACCGGGCCGATCGCATTGGGCAGAACATGCCGCACCAGAATTCCCAATCTGCTCATCCCCAATGCTTTCGCTGCCAGCACATAGTCGCTGCCGCGAACCGAGAGCACAGCCCCGCGGGTTATCCGGGCGATCTGCGGCCAGCCGAACAACGCCAGGATCGCGATCACCGTCCACACCGTGCGGTGATGCATCACCTGCATCAGCACGATTGCGGCCAGCAGTAACGGGATACCGAAGAACACGTCGGCGATGCGCGAGACGATCGCGTCGAGCCAGCCACCGTAGAAGCCGGCGAGTGCCCCCAGCGCTCCCCCGACGACGAAGACCAGCAGCGTGGCGCCCAGGCCGACGGTGATCGACGCGCGCGCGCCGTAGACGGTCCGGGCGTAGATGTCATGGCCCTGCAGGTCGGTGCCGAACCAGTGCTCGGCCGAGGGCCCCAGCAGGCTCTGATCCGGGTTCGCATAGCCGGGATCGGCGGCAGTGAACAGCGACGGGAACACCGCGACCAGGATGATGCAGGCGATCAGCACCGCGCTGATCACGAACTGCGGGCGCCGCCTCAGCGACCGCCAGACGTCACGCCAAAATGAGTCAGCCATAACGGATCCTGGGATCCAGCGCCGCGTAGAGCAGATCAACGGCGAGGTTGGTGACGAGGTAGACGACGACCAGCACCGTCACGATGGACACCACGGTCGGCGCTTCCTGACGGGTGACCGCTTGATAGAGCACGCCACCGACACCGTGAATGTTGAAGATACCCTCGGTGACGATCGCGCCGCCCATCAGCGCGCCGAGATCTGCACCCAGAAACGTCACCACCGGGATCAGCGAATTACGCAGGATGTGCGCAAGCACCACGCGCGGACGCGATAAGCCCTTCGCGGTGGCGGTGCGCACAAAGTCGGCGTGCACATGGTCAGCCACCGCGGATCGGGTCAGCCGCACCACGGAGGCGAACGACACTGCGCCAAGCACGATCCCGGGCAGCAAGAGGCGCGCGAGCGTGGGCCGGTCGCCCACCGTCACTGCGGCCAGACCCAGTCGCACGCCAAAGACGAACTGAGCGAGGAAGCCCAATACGAAAATCGGCACCGCAACGACGACCAGGCTGGCCACCAGCACCGCGCCGTCGAACAACCCGCCCTTGCGTAATCCGGCGACCACCCCGAACCCGACGCCGAACAGCGTCTCGACTGTCAGCGCTACCATCGCCAGTTTGAATGTCACCGGAAATGCCTGTGCCAGAACGGTGCTGACCGGCAACCCGGAATAGGCGTGCCCCAGATCGCCTCGCAGCACGCCGCCGAGGTAGCGCAGGTACTGCAACCAGAACGGGTCGTCGAGGTGGTACTGCGCGCGCAGGGCGGCGGCCACCGCCGGGCTCACCGGACGGTCGCCGCCCAGCGCCGCGATCGGGTCGCCGGGCAGTAGGAACACCATGCCGTAGATCAAGAAGGTGGCGCCCAAGAACACCGGGACCATCGCCGCGAGGCGTCGTGCGAAGTACCAGCCCATGTCAGTCCTTCACGATGCGTTCGTAGTCGGGCAGCCCGTTCCAGGTCAGCGCGACGTGGCTGACCACGGCCGACCACCCTGCCACCGCGACGGTGTACCACAACGGAATAACGGCCATGTCCTGCAATAGGATTCGCTGCGAGTCATTGGCCATCACGAACGACTGCAGCAGGTCGGGCGCAGCCTCGGCGGCGGCGATCGCCGTGTCGAACTGCGGATTGGAGTAGCCGACATCGTTGGCGCCGGCATCGGTGACAAACAGCGGTTCGAGAAATTCCAGCAGCGAAGGGAAGTCGCCCTGCCACCCGGCGCGGAACGCCGTGCTGATCGTGTGGCTGGTGATCTGCGCCCGGAAGCCGGCGAAGGTAGGCTGCGGCGCACCGAAAGCGTCGATGCCGAGCGTGTTCTTGATGCTGTTGGCGACCGCGTCTACCCACTCTTGATGCGAGCCGTCGGCATTGTAGGAGATCGCATATGTGCCAGACCATTTCGAGATCGCATCGGCCTGTGACCACAATGCCCGCGCTCGACCCGGGTCGAAGTTCAGCGCATCGTTTCCGACGATGTGGGGATCGTATCCGGGTAGCGAACTCGCGGTGAAATCGCGGGCCGGGGTGCGGGCGCCGGCGAAGATTTTGCGGCAGATCTGATCCCGGTTGATGGCCGCCGAGAGTGCGAGGCGGCGTAGCCGGCCCTCTTCGCCGGCGAAGTGCGGCAGCCGTAACGGTGTGTCCAGCGTCAAGTTCACCGCGGCGGGTGCGCTCACCGCTCGGTCGCCGAGGTCGCGACGGTAGGCGTTGAGCACGCTGGGCGGAATGGTGTCCAGCACATCGAGATTGCTTGATAGAAGATCAGCGTAGGCGGTGTCGAGGTTGGCGTAGAAGACGAATCGGAGGCCCTTGTTCCGCGGCGTCCGGTTGCCGTGATAGCCGGGGTTGGCGACGAGGTCGAGCTTGACGTTGTGCTGCCAGGCCGGGTTGCCCGGCTCGTCGCCGAGTCGGTAGGGTCCGTTGCCAATCGGGTGCCGGCCGAATGCCGCGATGTCTTTGAAGGCCGAGTCGGGCAGCGGATAGAACGGCGAAAAGCCCAGTCGCAGCGTGAAATCGATGGTCGGCCGGGTGAGCCGAACAGTGAATTCGCGCTCGTTGACCACCTGCAGTCCCGACATCGTGGTCGCTGTCGGCTTCGGCGCGGCCACCTCGGCAAAGCCGTCGATGGGGGTGAAAAAGCTCTGCTGCAGCTGAGCATGGCTGCCCAGTGCGCCGTAGTTCCACGCGTCGACGAATGAATGTGCGGTGACCGGCGACCCGTCGGTGAACGTCCAGCCCGGTTTGAGCACGATGCGGTAGTTGACGTTGTCGGTGGTCTCAATCGCGCGCGCCACCTCCAACGCGGGCGCACCCTGGGCGTCATAGGAGATCAGCCCGGCGAACAACCGGTCGACGATCCGACCGCCGTTGGTGTCGTTGGTGTTGGTGGGGATGAGTGGGTTTTGCGGCTCCCCGGCATTGACGGTCACCACGTCGGTTCGGACGCTGCCCATACCGCAGCCGGTCAGCGCGGCGGCAGCCAGCATGGCGCTCACCGCGAAGATGCCAAACCGATGCAAGCCGCCCTCCCTCCGATTCCGCAATACACTCTCAGAGCGCCTGTCACCCGTGCCCACGCGACTGTATTGCCTACAGCCGCTCAAAGATCAACTCAGGCTGATTAGGCTCGTGCCCGTGACCGAGACGCAGCCGCACCCACCGTCATATCCACCGTCGAGCGAGTTTGCCAGCCACGCCAACGCCGGTGCCGAGCTTTACCAACGGGCCGATCGGGACCGGTTGGCGTTCTGGGCCGAGCAAGCCAACCGACTGTCCTGGGCCACACCGTTTTCCGAGGTGCTGGACTGGTCTGCGCGGCCTTTTGCGAAATGGTTCACCGACGGCACACTGAACGTCGCCTACAACTGCGTGGACCGGCACGTCGAAGCCGGCAACGGTGATCGCGTCGCGATCCATTGGGAGGCCGAACAAGTCGGCGAAGGCCGCACGCTGACCTACAGCGAGCTACAGGCCGAGGTGAGCAAGGCGGCCAACGCGCTGGCCGACCTGGGTCTGGTTGCCGGCGACCGCGTCGCGATCTACCTGCCGATGATTCCCGAAGCCGTCGTCGCGATGCTGGCCTGTGCGCGGCTGGGCGTGCTGCACAGTGTGGTGTTCGCCGGGTTCACCGCCACCGCTCTGGGCGCTCGCATCGCCGACGCCCAGGCCAAACTGCTGATCACCTCCGACGGGCAGTTCCGCCACGGCAAAGCGGAGCCGCTGAAGGAGGCGGCCGATCGAGCCGTCGCCGACACCACCACGATCGAACACGTCCTGGTGGTCAAGCGGACCGGCAGCGACATTGCCTGGACGCCGGGCCGCGACGTGTGGTGGCATGACGTCGTCGGCTCGGCGTCGCCCGAGCACAGCGCGCAGGGATTCGCGGCCGAGCACCCGCTGTTTCTGCTCTACACCTCCGGCACCACCGGCAAGCCCAAGGGGATCGTGCATACCAGCGGCGGTTACCTCACCCAGGCGTCCTACACCCACCACTACGTCTTCGACATCAAGCCGGAAACCGACGTGTTCTGGTGCACCGCCGACATCGGCTGGGTCACCGGACACACCTACGGCGTTTACGGCCCGCTGTCCAACGGCGTCACTCAGGTCGTCTACGAGGGAACGCCGTCCACCCCCACCCAACACCGGCATTTCCAGATCATCGAAAAGTACGGTGTGACAATCTATTACACGGCGCCAACGATGGTTCGGACCTTCATGAAGTGGGGCCGTGAGATCCCCGACGCCCACGATCTGTCCAGCCTGCGGTTGCTGGGCTCGGTCGGCGAGCCGATCAACCCGGAGGCCTGGCGCTGGTATCGCAACGTCATCGGCCGCGATGCCATCCCGATCGTGGACACCTGGTGGCAGACCGAAACCGGCGCGGCCATGATCGCCCCGCTGCCCGGCGTCGCAGCGGCAAAACCGGGCTCGGCGATGACCCCGCTGCCCGGCGTGTCGGCAAAGATCGTCGACGACGACGGCCATCAGCTTGCGCCGCCGTCATCCGACGAGGGCGAGCACACCAGCGGATATCTCGTCCTCGATCAGCCGTGGCCGTCGATGCTGCGCGGCATCTGGGGCGACGACGACCGCTTCCGCGAGACGTACTGGTCCAAGTTCGCCGAGCAGGGCTGGTATTTCGCCGGCGACGGCGCGCGCTACGACTCCGACGGCGCAATCTGGATCCTGGGCCGTATCGACGACGTGATGAACGTGTCGGGGCACCGCATCTCGACGGCGGAAGTGGAGTCAGCACTGGTCGGCCACGCCGCGGTGGTCGAGGCCGCGGTGGTGGGCGCCACTGATGCCACCACCGGCCAGGCGATCTGCGCGTTCGTCGTCCTGCAAGCCGGGCATGCCGAGACGACCGGCCCGCAGCTTATCGACGAATTGCGCGGCGAAGTGGCCCGGACGATCTCACCGATCGCCCGTCCGCGGGAATTGCATGTGGTGCCCGAGTTGCCGAAGACCCGCAGCGGGAAAATCATGCGACGGTTGCTGCGCGACGTCGCCGAAAAGCGCGATCTCGGCGACACGTCCACACTGCTCGATCCCGGCGTGTTCGAGGCGATCCGATCTGCCCAGTAAGTCGCCCGGCGCCCGGGCGGGCTCGCGGACGAGCCGGGCCATCAATTCGAGTCGGGGATCGGGACGAACCCGGCGCCGGGGCGGTTCTTGGCCTGCAGATCGGCCAGGTCGGCATTGATCGACTGCACCACCGCCGGAGTGTGCAGCGGGATGTACTTGATGATGCAGACCGGCAGGTTGTCGCTGAACGCGCCGTGGATCATGCCGACCAGTTGGTTGTTGACGGTCACCGGGGCGCCCGAATCGCCGGGCTGTCCGCATACCTGCATCAGGATCGTGCCGGGCTCCTGACCCGGCCCCCAGGTGACACCGCACGAATTGCCGGTGGTGCGGCCCTGCTTGCATGCGATCTGGCCGAATGCCGGGTCTGGACCGATACCGCTGATCAAGAAGCCGCCGAAATTTGCCTGCGGCAACACCTTTGACTTGTCGAATTGAATGACCGCGTAGTCGAGCTGGTCGTTGCCGGAAATCATGGTGCCCACGGTGCCGCGGCCCTTGGCCGACTCGACGGCCACCACCGCGCCGGGCCCGCCGCAGTGCGCGGAGGTGAAGCCGATCAGATCGCCCTTGGGATCGGTGCCGATCGTCGTCAGCGTGCAGAGCGCCTCACCGTTGACGAGGATGCCCGCTCCACCGCCGAGCGGAACGCGATCGTCGGCTCGCGCCGGAGCGGCGGGCAGGCCGGCTGCGGCCGTCACGATCATGGCCGTCGCGATGCGGAGCAGCCGACGACACAGCATCTGCAAGGCGGTTGTCTCCCGTCGGCATGTGAGCACAGACCATCAGTGGAGGCGCCAGTCTAGCCGCATCAGAGGCCGCCGGAGCGGATCCTCAAACCCGCCTTGGCTCGTCTGGCATCGGCGTGCATGGCAACATGAACGCGACGACCGCGCGTCCTGCGACAAGCCAGCCCGGAAGGACCGTCTGTGAGCAAGTCCGATCGAAACAACGGCGACCGTAAGGACGGCGTTCCCCGCACGCTGACCGCCATCCCGCTGACCGATCCGCACGCATTGTCCGCCGAACCGTCGGTCGGCGAGCTGGTCAAAGACGCCACCGCGCAGCTGTCGACGCTGGTGCGCGCCGAAGTCGAGTTGGCCCGCGCCGAGATCACCCGCGATGTCAAGAAAGGCCTGACCGGCAGCGTGTTCTTCATCGCCGCGCTGGTGGTGCTGTTCTATTCGACGTTCTTTTTCTTCTTCTTCCTGGCCGAATTGCTGGGCACCTGGTTGTGGCGCTGGGCGGCGTTCCTGATCGTCTTCGGGATCATGATGGTGGTGACGGGGGCGCTGGCGCTGTTCGGCTTCCTCAAGGTGCGGCGCATCCGCGGACCGCGACAAACCATCGAATCCGTCAAGGAAACCCGGTTGGCGTTCACGCCGGGCCATGACAGTCCCGCGCCGCCGGCGCTGAGCCAGGACGGCGCGCCCGCCGATCCCTCGGGTTGGTAGATGGCCCCACCTGATCCGTCGATCGTGCGTATCGACGGTCCATGGCGTCATCTCGACGTACACGCCAACGGCATCCGGTTCCATGTCGTCGAGGCGATTCCGGACGACGACACCACCCCGGCCACGACGCGACCGTTGGTGATCATGTTGCACGGCTTTGGTTCGTTCTGGTGGTCGTGGCGTCATCAACTGCGCGGCCTGAGCGGGCCGCGGGTGGTGGCGGTGGATCTGCGCGGCTACGGCGGCAGCGACAAACCGCCCCGCGGGTATGACGGCTGGACGCTGGCCGGTGACACCGCGGGGTTGATTCGTGCGCTGGGACACTCGTCGGCGACGCTGGTCGGCCACGCCGACGGCGGCCTGGTGTGTTGGGCCACCTCGGTGCTGCACTCACGGCAGGTGCGCGCGATCGCGGTGATCAGTTCGCCGCACCCGGCCGCGCTGCGACGTTCGGCGCTGACCCGCCGCGATCAGGGCCGGGCGCTGCTGCCTTCGCTGCTGCGCTACCAGGTGCCGATCTGGCCCGAGCGGGCCTTGACCCGTCATCACGGCACGGAACTCGAGCAGCTGATCCGCAGCCGCGCCGGCGCCAAATGGGTTGCTTCGGAGGATTTTTCCGCGACGGTCGGCCACCTACGAGAGGCCATCCAGATTCGCTACGCGGCGCACTGCGCCCTGGAGTACCAACGCTGGGCCGTGCGCAGTCAGTTACGCGATGAGGGCCGGCGCTTCATGCGGTTGATGAGCCGGCCGTTCGGCATTCCGATGCTGCACATCCACGGCGACGCCGATCCCTACGTCCTGGCCGACCCAGTCGAGCGAACACAGCGCTACGCGCCGCACGGGCGATACGTATCAATCGCTGGCGCAGGGCATTTCAGCCACGAAGAAAACCCCGACGAAGTCAACGGCCACCTGTCGCGGTTTCTCGATCGGGTCTACCGGTCTCCACTCAACTGACGCACACCCCGGTGGACACCGGCTTGGTGTCACCGATGTGCGAAAGCTCAGGGTCCACTTCCTTGGCGGTCAACACAAAACCGGTGTCGTTGTCGTCGACCGCCGCGCCGAACACGACACCGATCACCTGACCCTCCAGGTTGATCAGCGGCCCGCCTGAATTGCCTTGTTCGACATCGGCTCTGACGGTGTAAACCTCACGGTTGATGGTCGCTGTGCGGTAGATGTCGGGCCCGTTGAGTTCGATGAGTTCGCGGATCCTGGCCGGCGTCGCGATGAATCCACCGCCGCCCGGGTAGCCCATCACGATGGCTTCGGTACCCGACGTCACCGGGGTGTTGGCGAACGCCAGCGGCCCGGCGGGCAGATGGGGCACCGACAAGATCGCGATGTCGACGGTCGGGTCGTAAAACACGACGGTCGCGTCGTAGGGATTGCCACTGGCCTCCACCGTGACGGTGCTCGAGCCGGCGACAACGTGCGCATTGGTCATCACCCGATCCGGTGAGAGCACAAACCCGCTGCCCTCCAGTACTTTCGAGCAACTCGGCGCAACTGCCCGGACCTTGACCACACTCGGTTCGGTTTTGGCGACGACCGGACTCTTGGCCAGCACCGAGTCCGGGGCGGCGACCGCGACGACCGGTGTGCGGCTGAACGGTTCGAGCACCTGCGGCAGACCCGAGGTGTCCAGCAGCGCGGACAACCGCTTGGGCACCGTCTTCAGCCATTCCGGTGCGTAGTGGTTGACTTCGCCTAAAACCCGCGAACCCCGCACTGCCGCAGCCAAACTGGGCTGCCCTGCCGATGACGTCAACGGAGTCGCCAGCAGCCACGCCGCCACCAGCACCACGACCAACTGCACCGCCACACCGATCAGGGAGTCAAGAAATCGTATCGAATTGCTGTGGATCGCGCCGCGGACCGCGCGGCCCAACACCACACCGGCGACCTCACCGACGACCACCAGCGCCAGGATCAGGAACATCGCGGCGAACAGCTTCGCCCGCGGTGCGGCGACGTGCGCGACCAGGTGCGGGGCCAGCAGCACACCGGCGATCGCGCCCAGCAGCACACCGACGAAAGACAGCAGCGAGCCCAGCGCGCCCGAACGCCAGCCCGAGGTCGCCGCGATGAACGCGACGGCCAGCACCGCGATGTCCAACCACTGTGAGGAGCTCATCGCCCATCTTCCTCGTCGCCGACCAGGGTCATGAGCGCCGCTCCTCCTCATAGGCACCGCTCATGCGGCGCACGGGCGGGTCGGCGACGCAGGCCATCGCTTCATCCAGTTCGCGAACGTCGCTGGCATCCCAGGGTTTTGCCCAACCAGCGACATCCAACATCGCAGAGATCACCTGACCGGTGAAACCCCAGACCAGCATCTCGTTCAACAGAAATGCCGGACCGGCGAAGCGGCGGCTGAAGGTGCGGCGGTACACCATCAGCCGATTGGCCGGATTGATTAAGGCCCGGACCGGAACCCGCGCCACGATTGCGGTTTCCGCTCGATCCACGACGGCCACCGGCCCCGGATCCGGCGAGTACGCCAGTACGGGGACCACATGGAAACCCGACGGCGCAATGAACGTTCGCTCCATCGTGACCAGTGGATGCAGTCGGCTGGTGTCCAGACCGGTCTCCTCGCGGGCCTCGCGCAGCGCGGTGGCCACCGGCCCGTTGTCACCGGGATCGGACGCCCCACCGGGAAAGGCGGGCTGACCGCCGTGGTGGCGCAACGACGCCGCCCGAACAGTCAGCAGCAGATCGACATCGCCGGGCAGAGAATCCGGTGCGGCGCCGGGCTCAGCTGCCGACGGACCGGAGAACAGCACCAGCACCGCCGCCTCGCGTCCTTTGTTGCCCGCCCGGGTTTTGGACGCGGACACCATCGCGAGAACATCGGCGGGCAGCCGCCGGCGGTAGGCGTCGGGTATCGCAGCGACGTTGTCGACCAGCGGCCGCAACCAGGGTGGGCCGAGTTCGGGCGTCAGCAGATCTGCCCCAGCTGCGTGATCAAGGCGTTGGGATGTGCCGCCTCCGGTCACCGGCGCCCCCTTCGCGCATCCAGCCGCCCGACTGCATCCATTATCTCGTCCGCAGTCGCGAAAGCTCGGGGCAGCGTTTTTACAACGCTACCGTCTGAGTCCAACACGACGGTCGCGGGCATCACGTTCGGAACCCGCAAGGCCGCCGCCACCCGACGGTCACCGTCTTGCAGCGTCGGCAGCCGGACGCCGAGTTCGGCCAGCCGCAGCAGGGCCGCGAGCTCGTTCTCGTCCTGGTGGACGGTCACCACCGTCACATCGGGGCCGACCCGTCGTTGATACTCCGCCATCGCCGGGAGTTCGGCCGTGCACGAGGCGCACCAGTACGCCCAGAAGTTCAGCACGACACGGTGCCCGGCCAGCGCGGGGCCGACGTCGACGATCGAGCCGTCGCCGGCGCATTCGACCGTCACGTCACGCAGCGTCGCCGAGCCGGGCTGCCCGTCCGGGCGCGGACACGGCGCGAGGTCGGCGCGCCGGCGCGGCCCGGCCAGGGCGGCGGGGGTGTCGGCGTCGCGGTGGTCGCGAGCCGACCCGGCAGCCGGGCTGGTCGAGGGCTGCGACCCATCACGCAGAGCGATCCCGAAAGCGGCGAGCAACGCCGCGACCATCAGCAGGATCGCGAGGGTCCAGCGGGCGTTGCGGCTGGTCAACACCGGAGATCTGACAGCCCGGCCATCGCCAGTAGGTGTTCGGCCTCCGGACCGGTCACCAGCGCGGCGGCGATCTCCGGCTCGGTGGGCCCCGTTCCGTAGGACGGGCAGTCCTTGGCCAGCACACAGACGCCGCAGGCCGGTTTGCGGGCATGGCACACCCGGCGACCGTGAAAGATCACCCGGTGGCTGAGCAGCGTCCAGTCCCTACGCTCGATCAGCTCGCCGATCGCGTGCTCGACCTTCACCGGGTCCTCCGCGGT
This sequence comes from Mycobacterium sp. TH-M11, assembly GCF_057473725.1. Taxonomy (NCBI): domain Bacteria; kingdom Bacillati; phylum Actinomycetota; class Actinomycetes; order Mycobacteriales; family Mycobacteriaceae; genus Mycobacterium; species Mycobacterium sp. TH-M11. The sequence continues at coordinate 19,522 of NZ_JBYCLD010000172.1, forward strand.
GGTCCAGCCCCACCGCCGGACCAGCCGGCCGAAATGGGTGTCGACGGTAATTCCGGGCAGGTCGAACGCATTGCCGAGAATCACGTTGGCCGTTTTACGACCCACACCGGGCAGCGTCACCAGCTCATCCATGGTGTTGGGGAGTTCGCCGTCGAAGCGCTCCACCAATGCTTGACCGAGGCCAATCAACGACGTCGCTTTGTTGCGGTAAAAGCCGGTCGGTCGAATGAGCGTTTCGAGCTCCCCGCGGTCCGCCTGCGCATAGTCCACCGCGGTGCGGTAACGCTGGAACAACGCCGGGGTGGTCAGATTTACCCGCTTGTCCGTGCTCTGCGCCGACAGGATCGTCGCCACCGCCAGCTCGAGCGGCGTGGTGAAATCCAGCTCGCAGTGCGCGTCCGGAAATGCTTCTGCCAGTCTGCGATTCATTCGCCGAGCGCGGCGCACCAGGCCGGTCCGGGTCTCCGATGCAAAGCGACGGGCAGCGGCGGCTGAAGGGCCGGCCGATACTTTGGCGGCGGCCCGAGAAGGCTTGCCCATTGTCACCTCGACGACAGTAGGAGATTCGTGATCCCGCTGAGACCTTAGCCGTGTTTACTGACTGCTTGTGTCCTGGTTGCTGGTTGCATTCACCCCGGGGTTGCTGATGCTGGCGACTTTCGGGCTTGAACGGCTTGAAGCGGGCTTGGAGAAAGAGACGGTCAGCGCGACTGACGTCGTCGAATTTCTCGAGCAAGCCGAGCCGATAGATGTGCGCACATTGGCCCGGGACGGAATGCCCGAGGCGCTAGACCGTTTGCACCGCCGGATGGCCCGCTACCCCGGCGAGGCGTCCTACCTGCCCAGCCACGACGAGTCGCCGACCGATCAGATACTGCTGGCCGCCGTGGTGCCAGCCGCCAATCCGGCCGGCTCCGCGGGACGCCGGCGTCAGCATTCAGGATCGAATCGGCAATTTGCGCCGCGTCACCATGCCAATCGTGTGTAGCGTTGGCACGTCGAGTCAGGGCTCGCCTTTTAGACTCAGCATGCACAGCAGTGCCTACCGGAGTTCTTCTGAATAGCTAAAGGGGCAACGTGGACGAGATCCTGGCGAGGGCCGGAATCTTCCAGGGGGTCGAACCGAGCGCCGTCGCCGCGCTGACCAAACAGCTGCAACCCGTCGACTTCCCGCGGGGACACACAGTCTTCGCGGAGGGCGAGCCGGGTGATCGGCTCTACATCATCCTTGCCGGCAAGGTGAAGATCGGCCGCCGTTCGCCGGACGGCCGGGAGAACCTGTTGACCATCATGGGTCCGTCCGACATGTTCGGTGAGTTGTCGATCTTCGACCCGGGGCCACGGACCTCGAGTGCCACCACCATCACCGAGGTGCGCGCGGTGTCGATGGACCGCGACGCGTTGCGGGCCTGGATCGCCGATCGGCCCGAGATCGCCGAGCAGCTGCTGCGGGTACTGGCCCGTCGACTGCGCCGCACCAACAACAACCTCGCCGACCTCATCTTCACCGACGTTCCCGGCCGGGTCGCCAAGCAGCTGCTGCAGCTCGCTCAGCGATTCGGCACCCAAGAGGGCGGCGCGATGCGGGTCACCCATGACCTGACCCAGGAAGAGATCGCTCAGCTGGTCGGCGCGTCGCGGGAGACCGTGAACAAGGCGCTGGCCGACTTTGCCCACCGCGGCTGGATTCGCTTGGAGGGCAAAAGCGTGCTGATCTCGGACTCCGAACGGCTGGCCCGCCGAGCGAGGTAAGCGCGCGGTTCGCGTCGAGATCGACGTTAGCGACATATTCTGTCGCTCTTTCGCGCGCTGGCGTCGATCTCGACGCCGGCTCAGCCCTTCAGATAGTTCAGCTGGGCCTGCACCGACCACTCGGCGACGTCCCACAGCTCTTCATCGACGTCGACATAAACGTGCTCGACGACCTGACGCGTGGTGGCGTCGTCGCCGAGTGTGCGCAACGCCGAACGGATCTGATCGAGGCGCTGGTCGCGGTGCGCCAGATACTCCTCCGCTACTACCTCGATGTTGGCCAGTTCCGGGCCGTGGCCGGGTAGCACTGTCCGCCCACCGAGGCCACGCAGTCGTCGCAGCGAATCCAGATAGTCGGCGAGACTGCCGTCTTCGTTGTCGATGACCGTCGTTCCACGCCCCAGCACGGTATCGGCGGTCAGCACGGCGTCGTCGAGTACGAAGCACAGCGAATCGGCGGTGTGGCCCGGTGTCGCCCACACCGTGATCCGAAGTCCCGCGGCGTCGATCACCTCACCATCGGTGAGCTCGCCGGACATCCCGCGCAGAAATCCGCTGCCGGCCGAGCGGACCGGCGCACCGGTCAGATCGACCAGCTTGTCGATCGCGTCGGTGTGATCGCCGTGCCGGTGGCTGATCAACACGACAGCGATGCGGCCGACACCGGCGACCGCGGCCACGTGCGCGTCGTCATCGGGTCCGGGATCGACGACGACGACCTCGTCGCTGCCGGGGGCCCGCAGCACCCAGGTGTTGGTGCCCTCCAGCGTCATCTTGCCGGGGTTGTCGGCCAGCAACACCGAGGCCGTGCCGGTCACCGGACGCAGTCGTCCGTAGGCGGGATGCTCGAGGGCGCCGGTCACCTGCAGTTACCCGACCTCGACCACCAGCTCGACCTCGACCGGCGCGTCCAGCGGCAGTTCCGCTACGCCGACCGCCGAGCGGGCGTGCACCCCGGCGTCGCCGAAGATGCCGGCCAGTAGATCCGACGCGCCGTTGACCACGCCGGGCTGGGCGTTGAATCCGGCCGCGGAAGCGACGAATCCGACCACCTTCAGCACCCTGGTCACCGAGTCGACGCCGACCAGCGCGTCGATGGCCGCCACGGCGTTCAGCGCACAAATCCGGGCGAGTTCATTGGCCTGCTCGGGCGTGACGTCGGCACCGACCTTGCCCGACCGGACAAGCTTGCCGTCCTGCATCGGTAGCTGGCCCGAGGTGTAGACCAGATTGCCGGTGCGCACGGCGGGGACATAAGAGCCGAGGGGCGCCACGACGACCGGCAACTGCAGGCCGAGCTCTGCGAGCCGGGCCGTGGCGGTCACTTCGGACGTTTCAGATACGCGACGTGCTGCTCGCCGGTCGGGCCCTGGAGCACGGAGACCAGCTCCCAGCCGTCGGCGCCCCACTGGTCGAGGATCTGCTTGGTGGCGTGGGTCAGCAGCGGGACCGTTGCGTACTCCCAGGTTACGAGTTGGCTCATGTCCCGAGCTTATCGGCAGGCTCGCCGGCCGATCTGGCGCCCGGCGACGATACGCGCTGCCAACAGTGCGAGGAAGAGACGGGCTGAATGGTTAGCATGCTGGGGTGGCGACCACATCGAGCGAGGGCAGCACCGTCGGCTGGCCTTCGCGATTGTCGAAGGCCCGTCTGCACTTCGTGACAGGCAAAGGCGGCACCGGCAAATCGACGGTTGCCGCAGCGCTGGCGCTGACGCTGGCTTCCGGTGGACGCAAGGTGTTGCTCGTCGAAGTCGAAGGGCGCCAAGGCATTGCGCAACTCTTCGATGTTCCGCCGCTGCCGTACAAGGAGCTCAAGATCGCCAGCGCCGAGCGCGGCGGTCAGGTGAACGCGCTGGCGATCGACATCGAGGCCGCGTTTCTGGAATACCTCGACATGTTCTACAACCTGGGCCTCGCCGGCAAGGCGATGCGACGGATCGGCGCGATCGAGTTCGCCACGACGATCGCACCGGGGCTGCGTGACGTGCTGCTCACCGGCAAGATCAAGGAAGCGGTGATCCGCGTGGACAAAGGGGCCAAGAGCCCGGTCTACGACGCGATCGTCGTCGACGCTCCCCCGACCGGGCGCATCGCCCGCTTCCTGGACGTCACCCGGGCGGTCTCCGACCTGGCCAAAGGCGGGCCGGTCTACTCCCAGGCCGAGGGCGTGGTGAGGATCCTGCACTCCGACCAGACGGCGATACACCTGGTCACCCTGCTCGAGGCGCTGCCGATGCAGGAGACCAAGGAAGCGATCGACGAGCTACAGGAGCTGGGCCTGCCGATCGGGTCGGTGATCGTCAACCGCAACATCCCGACCTACCTGCAGCCCGAAGATCTGGCCAGGGCCGCCAACGGCGACGTCGACGCCGAAGTGGTACGCACCGGATTGACCGCGGCTGGGATCAAGCTCGGCGACGAAGATTTCGCCGGCCTTTTGACCGAGACCATCCAGCACGCCACCCGGATCACCGCGCGGGCCGCCACCGCGGAGCTCCTCGACGAGCTGAGGGTGCCGCGACTGGAATTGCCCACCATCGCCGACGGCGTCGACCTCGGCAGCCTGTATGAGCTGTCGGAATCGCTCGCTCAGCAGGGAGTTCGATGAGCACTACACCTCCGGCGCTCGACATTGCCGGCATTCTCTCCGACACCGCCAATCGCGTGGTGGTGTGCTGCGGGGCGGGTGGAGTCGGAAAAACCACGACCGCCGCCGCCATGGCGCTGCGCGCCGCAGAGTACGGCCGCACCGTGGTGGTTTTGACGATCGACCCGGCCAAGCGCTTGGCGCAGGCGTTGGGTATCAGCGATCTCGGCAACACACCGCAGCGCGTACCGCTCGCCCCTGAGGTATCCGGGGAGCTCTACGCGATGATGCTGGACATGCGCCGCACCTTCGACGAGATGGTGGTGCAGTACTCCGGACCCGATCGTGCACAGGCGATTTTGGACAACCAGTTCTATCAAACGGTCGCCACCTCACTGGCCGGCACCCAGGAGTACATGGCGATGGAAAAGCTCGGTCAGCTGCTGGCCGAGGACCGCTGGGATCTGGTGGTCGTCGACACCCCGCCGTCACGCAATGCGCTGGACTTCCTGGACGCACCCAAACGGCTTGGCAGCTTCATGGACAGCCGGCTGTGGAAGCTGTTGTTGGGGCCGGGCCGCGGAATCGGCCGACTGGTCACCGGCGCGGTCGGTTTGGCGATGAAGGCGCTGTCAACCGTGTTGGGCTCGCAGATGCTTTCCGACGCCGCGAGCTTCGTGCAGTCGCTGGACGCCACCTTCGGCGGCTTCCGGGAGAAGGCCGATCGCACCTACTCGCTGCTCAAGCGGCGCGGGACCCAGTTCGTCGTGGTGTCGGCTGCGGCGCCGGACGCACTGCGGGAGGCGTCGTTCTTCGTCGACCGGCTCTCGGAGGAGAAAATGCCGCTGGCCGGGCTGATTCTGAACCGGACGCACCCGATGCTGTGTTCGCTGCCGGTCGAGCGTGCCATCGACGGCGCCGAGACCTTCGAGGGCAACGGCGCCAACCCGTTGGCCAAGGCCGTCCTGCAGATTCACGCCGACCGGGCAGCGACGTCCAAGCGCGAGATCAGGCTGCTGTCGCGGTTCACCGGCGCGAACCCGCACGTCGCCATTGTGGGCGTTCCGTCGCTGCCGTTCGACGTCTCAGATCTGGAGGCGTTGCGGGCGATCGCCGATCAGATGACGTTGACCGGTTAGCGAAGTGCAGGCGTTCAGCCGACGCTGCGGTGCTTGCGCTGGGTGCTGAAGAATTCAGCCCAGGACACCACCTCGGGGTGCTGTTTGAGCAGCGCACGCCGCTGGCGCTCGGTCATCCCACCCCAGACACCGAATTCGACCCGGTTGTCCAGTGCGTCCGCACCGCACTCCAACATCACCGGGCAGTGCCGGCAGATGACCGCCGCTTTGCGTTGTGCAGCCCCCCGCACAAACAGCTCGTCGGGGTCGGCGGCCCGGCACAGTGCCTTGGAAACCCAGGTGATTCTGGACTCCGCCTCCGCTCCACACAGAACAGCGGCAATCGGTGCTGCGGCCGTCTTCTGCGGCGCGGTCCGTATAGCTGACACCAGCGATTCCCCTTCGCTCTTGCCACCGGCAATACCGATGCGATCTATGCCACACTGTCGCCTTCGGTGTTACCTGCATCTCATCGTGTGGATAAGCTACGTGGTCAGGTACCAATTACGCAACATTCTGGACACGCTTTTTTGGGACGCCCGTGCAGTCCGATCATGAAGTCGAGCCGGCGACCGACAAATCCGGCTACTGGCAGCCGCCTGAGCTGGGACTGAGGGAAACCTGAGGCGTCGCGGCGGTCGAAGGGAGCCTCGACAACCACTCGAGCAGAGGCCCGCTGCAGCGCCGCTAGTCTAGTGGGCATGTCCGAGCGACCCGCGACAGCGGTCACCATCGCCAAGCTCGCCGGGTGTTGCCTAGCCGCCAGCGTCATCGTTGCCGCCTTACTGTTTCCCGTCGCCGGTGGCATCGGGTTGGCCTCCAACCGCGCCTCCGAGGTTGTCGGCAACGCGTCGGCGCAACTCCTTGAGGGCGACGTTCCCGCGGTGACCACGATGGTCGACACCAAGGGAAACACCATCGCCTGGCTTTACTCGCAGCGCCGGTTCGAGGTGCCCAGCGACAAGATCGCCAACACCATGAAGCTTGCGATTGTCTCGATCGAGGACAAGCGCTTCGCCGAGCACAACGGAGTGGACTGGAAAGGCACGCTGACCGGCCTGGCCGGATACGCTTCCGGCGACGCCGACACCCGCGGTGGTTCGACGCTCGAACAGCAGTACGTGAAGAACTACCAGTTGCTGGTAATCGCCCAGACCGACGCCGAGAAGCGCGCCGCCATCGAGACCACCCCGGCCCGCAAGCTGCGCGAAATCCGGATGGCGCTGACCTTGGACAAGACCTTCACCAAGCCGGAGATACTGACCCGCTACCTGAATCTAGTGTCGTTCGGCAACAACGCCTTCGGTGTGCAGGACGCGGCGCAGACGTACTTCGGCATCAACGCCTCGGAGCTGAATTGGCAACAGGCCGCATTGCTGGCCGGACTCGTCCAGTCAACCAGTGCGCTCAACCCCTACACTAACCCGGACGGGGCGCTGGCGCGGCGAAATCTGGTGCTGGACACCATGATCCAGAATGTTCCCAACGAGGCCGAGGCGATCCGCGCCGCCAAGGCCGAACCACTGGGGATCTTGCCGCAGCCCAAGGAGTTACCGCGCGGCTGCATCGCTGCGGGGGATCGCGCCTTCTACTGCGACTACGTGCAGTCCTACCTGGCGCGGGCCGGCATCAACAAGGAACAACTCGCTCGTGGCGGCTACTTGATCCGCACCAACCTCGACCCCGACGTGCAAGAGCCGGTCAAGCACGCGATCGACCAATTCGCCAGCCCGACGCTCGAAGGCATCGCCAGCGTGATGAGCGTGATCCGGCCCGGCAAAAACTCGCACAAGGTCGTCGCGATGGCTAGTAACCGCACCTACGGGTTGAACACCGAGGCCGGCGAAACCATGCGGGCGCAACCGTTCTCGCTCGTTGGCGACGGCGCCGGGTCGATTTTCAAGATCTTCACCACGGCGGCGGCGATGCAGATGGGTATGGGCATCAACGCCCAACTCGAAGTGCCGGCCAGGTTTCAGACAAAGGGCATGGGTAACGGCGGCGCCAAAGGCTGTCCCAAGGAAACCTGGTGTGTGGTCAACGCCGGCAACTATCGCGGGTCGATGAGTGTCACCGACGCGCTGGCCACCTCGCCCAACACCGCGTTCGCCAGGCTGATCCAACTCGTGGGTGTGCCGCGCACCGTCGACATGGCCGTCAAGCTCGGGCTGCGGTCCTACGCCGAGCCCGGCAGCGCCCGCGACTACGACCCGGAGAGCAACGAGAGCCTGGCCGACTTCATCAAGCGACAGAACATCGGCTCGTTCACGCTGGGCCCGTTCGAACTCAACGCGTTGGAATTGTCCAATGTCGCAGCGACCTTGGCCTCCGGCGGCACCTGGTGTCCGCCGAATCCGATCGACAAGCTGATCGACCGCAACGGCAACCAGGTGTCCGTCACCACCGAGGCCTGCGAGCAGGTGGTGCCCGAAGGGCTGGCCAACACGCTGGCCAACGCGATGAGCAAGGACGCCCTGGCCGGCGGTACCGCAGCCGGGTCTGCCGGGGCGGCTGGCTGGAATCTGCCGGTCTCGGGAAAGACCGGGACCACCGAGGCGCACCGGTCGTCGGGCTTCGTCGGTTTCACCAACCAATACGCGGCGGCCAACTACATCTACGACGACTCCACCGCGCCGTCCGACCTGTGTTCGTCGCCGCTGCGGCGGTGCGGTGACGGCAACCTGTACGGCGGCAACGAGCCGGCCCGCACCTGGTTCACCGCGCTGAAGCCGATCGCCACCCTGTTCGGTGATGTGAAGATGCCGCCGACCGACCGGGAGTACGTCGAGGGAGGGCCTGGATCCCGGGTGCCGAGCGTTGCGGGTCTCGACGTCGAGGCCGCGCGCCAACGCCTGAAAGACGCCGGCTTCCAGGTCGCCGAGCAGCCCGCGTCGGTCAACAGCAGCGCCAAGTACGGAGAGGTGGTCGGGACCACGCCCAACGGGCAGACGATCCCGGGCGCGGTGGTCACCATCCAGACCAGCAACGGCATCCCGCCGCCCCCGCCGCCCCCGCCCGAGGGAGCCCCGGGCGCTCCGGTGCCGGTCGGCTCGCAAGTGATCCAGATTCCGGGCCTTCCGCCGATCACGATCCCGATCCTGGCGCCGCCGCCGCCCTAGCGCTGCTGCCGGTGTGTGACGCTCCGGCATTCACTTACCGGCAGTAGGCTGGCCTGCATGCCTTTGGCCACTACTTTCAAAAGCGCCGGCGCCGTCGCCTTCGGATCGGCCGTCGCCGGGATCGGCTATGCCTCGCTGATCGAGCGCAACGCGTTCGTGCTGCGCGAGCTGACCATCCCGGTGCTCGACCCGGGCTCGTCACCGCTGCGTGTGCTGCACATCAGCGATCTGCACATGCGCCCTGGACAGCGTCGCAAGCAGGCGTGGGTGCGTGAGCTCGCCGGCCTCGAGCCGGATCTGGTCGTCAACACCGGGGACAACCTGGCGCATCCCCGGGCGGTTCCCGCCGTCGTCCAGAGCCTCGGCGATTTACTCTCGGTGCCCGGTGTTTTCGTCTTTGGCAGCAACGACTACTTTGGCCCGCGGCCGAAGAACCCGCTGAACTACCTGACCAACCCGGGCCATCGGGTACACGGTCGGCCGCTGCCCTGGCAGGACCTCCGGGCCGTGTTTACCGAGCGCGGCTGGCTCGATCTGACCCACAACCGCCGCGAATTAGAGGTGGCGGGTTTGCTCGTCGCGGCCGCAGGTGTCGACGACCCACACATTGCGCGGGACCGCTACGACGCCATCGCGGGCCCGGCCAGCCCGGCCGCAGACCTGCGCTTGGGCCTGACCCACTCACCGGAGCCCCGCGTGCTGGACCGCTTCGCCGCCGACGGCTACCAGTTAGTGATGGCCGGCCACACTCACGGTGGCCAACTCTGCCTGCCGTTTTACGGCGCTCTGGTGACCAACTCGGGCCTGGACCGGTCCCGCGCCAAAGGGCCGTCGCGGTGGGGCGCCCAGATGCGACTGCACGTCTCCGCCGGGATTGGTACCTCACCATACGCGCCGGTACGGTTCTGCTGCCGGCCCGAAGCCACCCTGCTGACGTTGATTGCGGCCCCCATCGGAGGGCGCGACCCGCAGCACGCCCTCGGTAGGTCGCAGCCCACCTACTCCGTGCGCTGAGCTATCGGGTGCTGGCCAGGACGCCGCCGGCCGAGGCGGTGCCGGACTCGCTCCGGTAGGCGTCACTCCATGCTTGATCGACCTCGCTGTCTGGAGCGGTAACCAGCAGCCACAGCACCCCGAGAGCCAGGAGCCCGCCGAACACCACGGCACCCAACATCGTCATGATTCACCTGCTTCCCGTTACACGTCGTGCGTAGTCACCCTATTCAGCGGTGCCCACTTCTGAGTTATTCCACTCCGGGGTGTGGCGCAGATCGCTCACCACGGGCGCCGGCGCGGTGCGCTTTAGGGGGCCACCGGGTCGGTGCGATAGGCTGTCGAAGCTTTAATCGGGGTGTGGCGCAGCTTGGTAGCGCGCTTCGTTCGGGACGAAGAGGTCGTGGGTTCGAATCCCGCCACCCCGACGCAGGAAAACCCGCCCTCACCTGGAAAACGGGATGGGGCGGGTTTCGTCGTCTCTTGACTCCGCAAGCCCGGTAGGCAGTGGAGTGGCAGGAGAAAAAGTCAGGCGTCGTTTCCGGTGCCGATGAGCCGCGCAGCCATCGACTCCACCTCACGGTCGAACGCGGCGGCAACCCCGTCCAGGTCGGCGGGGAACAGGTCGGAATAGGTGTCCAGGATCAGGGCGGCGCGCTTGCGACCCAGCATGGTTTGAACCGCCTTCACGTTGGCGTTGGCGGAAATCGCCAAGCTCGCCGCCGTGTGCCGCATGTCGTGAGGTGTCGCTTCGGGGAAGTCAGCGTGCGGTGTCCCCTCGGCGTCCACTTGACCTGCCCGGCCGTGTTCCAGGTTCGCTTCCGCCAGGACTTCAGCCGCAGCGCGCCGCCCTTGGGTGCCGCGAACACCAGGAGTCCCGCGTTTTGTCCATGCACAGAACAGACAGGTCATCGTGTTTGGCGGCGTCGAGGTAGGTCTCGGCGTCCACCTTACGGTCAAAGTATTCACCTGAACGCTATCGCCGAGCGCAACCGCCTGCGTGACCTGGAGGACTGACGCACACCACGAGCGGGGGCGGACACCAATCCGTCCCCCGCTCTCAATCATCAACTAGCACAGGGAGTTTCGCATGACTATAGGACGACCACGCAGAGACGCCCCGGTCACCACCGAGGTACGCGAGCTGGTTCGCGCGGCGCGGCGCGCCACGGTGTCCGTCGAGAAGGCGGACGAGCGGATGCGTAGCGCGGCGCAGCGCCGCCGAGCACCGCAAGCTGCGTGAGCTGTGCTTGGAATCGGACGCGGCTGTAGTGGTCTCAGGCTATCGCTCAGAGCTGTACGACGAGCTGTTGGTCGACTGGTACAGATATGAGATTCCGACCTCAACCCAACAGGGATCGAGGCACGGGCAGCGTGTGGAAGTGGTCTGGAGCAACCG
>NZ_JBYCLD010000173.1:0-11108 GCF_057473725.1 Mycobacterium sp. TH-M11
GGGTGCAGCGTTCAGTCGCAGCGATCACCGCCGACGAGCACCCGCTGAAAAAGAAGATGGCCGCGAACTCCGCTACGCGACTGCTGGTGATCACCACAATTGGATTAGCCATCGCTTTCGTGTTCCGGCCCGCCGGGCTTGGCGTGCTCTTCGGGCTCGCTCTTTTCCAGATCTTGCTGGTGTTGACGACCGCGTTGCCGGTGTGGAAGAAGCTGCGTAGCGGGGCGGCTGTAGGTGTGGAAGGGACGGAATACGGCAATGACTAGCGCGTTTCTGGCCGAAAGCGCCATCGAAGTCGGCCATCACGAAACCGCCGATTGGTTCGGGTTGACCGTCAACGTCGACACCGTGACCTCGTCTGCGATCGCTGCCGTCATCGTCATCGGGCTGGCGTTCTTCCTTCGCGCCAAAGTCACCTCCACCGGAGTTCCCGGTGGAGTTCAGCTGTTCTTCGAGGCGATCACCGTCCAGATGCGCAACCAGATCGAAAGCGCGATCGGTATGCGTGTCGCCCCGTTCGTGTTGCCGCTCGCGGTCACGCTTTTCGTCTACATCTTGATCTCGAACTGGTTGTCGGTGCTGCCGTTGCAGTACTCCGATCACGGTAAAACCACTGAGCTACTGTCGTCGGCCGCCGGGGACATCAACTACGTGCTTGCGCTGGCCCTCTTTGTGTTTCTCTGCTACCACGCCGCGGGGATATGGCGTCGCGGCATCATCGGTCACCCGATCGCGGTGCTCAAGGGGCACGTGGCCGTGCTTGCGCCGATCAACGTGGTGGAGGAACTGGCCAAGCCGATCTCGCTGTCGCTCCGACTTTTTGGCAACATCTTCGCCGGCGGCATCCTGGTCGGGCTGATCGCGCTGTTCCCGCCCTACATCATGTGGGCGCCCAACGCGATCTGGAAGGCGTTCGACCTGTTTGTCGGCGCGATCCAGGCGTTCATCTTCGCGCTGCTGACGATCTTGTACTTCAGTCAAGCGATGGAGCTCGAAGACGAACACCACTAGAACTACGAACTGCACATAACGACTTGGTAGACCGCTACCAAATATCAAGGAGGATAAGCAATGTCAGACCCCAACCTCATTGGCATGGGTGCACTTATCGGCGGCGGACTGATCATGGCAGGTGGCGCAATCGGCGCCGGTATCGGTGACGGTGTCGCCGGTAACGCGCTGATCTCCGGCATCGCCCGCCAGCCCGAGGCACAAGGCCGGCTCTTCACACCGTTCTTCATCACGGTCGGTCTGGTCGAGGCTGCCTACTTCATCAACCTGGCTTTCATGGCGCTGTTCGTCTTCGCCACCCCGATCGCACCTAAGTAGCGGTCGAGATGGGTGACATGAATGTTGTGGTCCTGGCGGTAGCCAGCCAGGCAGAGGGTAATTTCCTCGTGCCTAACGGCACCTTCTTCGTCGTGCTGATCATCTTCTTGATCGTGCTCGGCGTGATCGGCACCTTCGTGGTCCCGCCGATCTCGAAGGTGCTCAAAGAGCGCGACAACATGATCACCAAGACGGCTGCAGACAACAAGAAATCGGCCGAGCAATTCGCCGCTGCCCACGACGATTACGAGAAGGCGTTGTCCGCCGCTCGGGTCACGGCATCGGCAGCTCGCGACGAGGCTCGGGCAGAGGGCCGCAAGGTCGTCGACGAAAAGCGGGCGCAGGCCGAGGAGCAGGTTTCCTCGACACTGCAAGACGCCGCCGAGCACCTCAAGCGGGAGGGCGACGCCGTGGCTGCGGATCTCCGCACGCGGGTGGAGAGCATCTCCACCGCGCTGGCGAGCCGCATCCTCGGCGTCGAGATCAGCACCACGGTCTCGGCTTCAGGTTCGGAGCGATAAGCACGAAATGTCAACATTCATAGGGCAGCTCGTCGGGTTCCTCGTCATCATCCTGCTGGTCTGGCGCTACGTTGTGCCGCCGGTGCGCAAGATGATGTCGGACCAGCAGAACACAGTGCGCCAACAGCTGGCGGACTCAGCAGCCGCCGCCGATCGGCTGGCGGAGGCCAGTCGCGCCCACGCCAAGGCCAAGGAAGATGCCAACGCCGAGGCGCATCGGCTGACCGAGGAAGCGCAGGCCGATGCCAAACGCATCGGCGAACAACTGCGCGCTCAGGCCGATAGTGACGCCGAGCGGATCGTGCAGCAGGGCGCTAAGCAGGCGGAGCTGATGCGTGCGCAACTGATCCGTCAACTGCGTCAGGACATCGGAGCCGAATCCGTCCGGCGCGCAGGCGAACTGGTTCGCGGATTCGTCGCCGAATCGGACCAGCAGGCGGCTACGGTGGACCGCTTCCTCGACGATCTCGAGGAGATGTCGTCCTCGACGGCCGACATCGAGTATCCCGTCGCGACGAAGATGCGTTCGGCGAGCCGGCTGGCGTTGACCGACCTGTTGGAAAAGTTCGGCGGGATCGTCGACGGCCTGGCCGACCAAGACATCGCGACTCTCGGCGACGACCTGACGTCTGTTGCGGCGCTGCTCAATCGGGAGGCCGTGGTCACCCGCTACCTCACGCAGCCCGCCGAGGATGCCACGCCACGGGTTCGACTGGTCGAGCGTTTGGTGTCGGGCAAGGTCGGACAGCCAGCACTCGATGTGGTCAGGGCGGCGGTCTCCGAACGCTGGTCGGCCGACACCGATCTGGCCGACGCGATCGAACTGGTGGCGCGCCACGCCGTGCTGATTCGCGCCGATCGAGCCGGACAGCTCGACGAGGTGGAAGAACAGCTGTTCCGGTTCTCCCGCATACTCGACGCGCAGCCACGCTTGGCCATCTTGCTGAGCGACTGTGAAGTGCCGGCCGAGACGCGGGTTCGGTTGCTGCGCAACGTACTGCGAAGCGCCGGCACCGGCGTCAACACGATCACGGCTGAACTGCTCGCTATGACGGTCGAGCTGCTACGTGGACAGCCGGCCGAAGGGGCGGTGCAAGAACTGGCCAGAGTCGCGGTGGGTCGGCGTGGCGAGATCGTCGCGCAGGTCAGCGCGGCGGCCGACCTCAGCGAAGCGCAGCACACTCGTCTCACCGAGTTGCTGAGCCGGATTTACGGCCATCCGGTGACAGTGCAGATTGCAACCGACCCACAGCTGCTCGGCGGGCTCGCAATATCGGTTGGCGACGAGATCATCGACGGCACGCTGTCGTCACGCCTTGCCGCAGCCCAGACCCACTTACCCGACTGACCCCCCACCGACGTAACACCATCGACAAGCAGGAAGAACGAAAAGCCATGGCAGAGTTGACTATCTCGGCTGACGACATTCAGGGTGCGATCGAGGAATACGTAAGCTCCTTCACCTCCGACACCACCAAGGAAGAGGTGGGCACCGTCGTGGATGCCGGTGACGGCATCGCGCACGTCGAGGGCCTGCCGTCGGTGATGACCCAGGAACTCCTCGAGTTCTCGGGTGGCGTCCTTGGTGTCGCGTTGAACCTCGACGAGCACAGCGTTGGCACGGTGATCTTGGGTGACTTCGAGAAGCTCGCACAGGGCCAGCAGGTGAAGCGCACCGGTGAAGTGCTCTCGGTTCCGGTCGGTGACGAGTTCCTCGGTCGCGTGGTCAACCCGCTGGGTGAGCCGATCGACGGTCAGGGCGACATCAAGGCGGAAACCCGCCGTGCGCTGGAGATCCAGGCCCCGTCCGTGGTGCAGCGCCAGAGCGTCTCCGAGCCACTGCAGACCGGCATCAAGGCCATCGACGCGATGACGCCGATCGGGCGTGGCCAGCGCCAGCTGATCATCGGTGACCGCAAGACCGGCAAGACCGCGGTGTGCGTCGACACCATCCTGAACCAACGGGAGAACTGGGAAAGCGGCGACGAGAAGAAGCAGGTTCGCTGCGTCTACGTGGCCATCGGCCAGAAGGGCACGACGATCGCTTCGGTGCGGCGCGCACTCGAAGAGGGCGGCGCGATGGACTACACCACCATCGTCGCGGCCCCGGCCTCCGACTCGGCCGGTTTCAAATGGCTTGCGCCCTACACTGGTTCAGCAATCGCTCAGCACTGGATGTACAGCGGCAAGCACGTGCTGATCGTCTTCGACGACTTGAGCAAGCAGGCCGAGGCCTACCGCGCCATCTCGCTGCTGCTGCGTCGCCCGCCGGGTCGTGAGGCCTACCCGGGTGACGTCTTCTACTTGCACTCGCGGCTGCTGGAACGTTGCGCCAAGCTTTCCGACGAGCTCGGCGGCGGCTCGATGACCGGGCTGCCCGTCATCGAAACCAAGGCCAACGACATCTCGGCCTACATCCCGACCAACGTGATCTCGATCACCGACGGTCAATGCTTCTTGGAATCCGACTTGTTCAACCAGGGCGTCCGCCCGGCGATCAACGTCGGTGTGTCGGTGTCCCGCGTTGGTGGCGCGGCGCAAATCAAGGCCATGAAGGAAGTGGCCGGCTCGCTGCGACTGGACCTGTCGCAATTCCGCGAGCTGGAATCGTTCGCCGCGTTCGCGTCGGACCTCGACGCCACCTCAAAGGCGCAACTGGAGCGCGGTGCGCGGCTGGTGGAATTGCTCAAGCAGCCGCAGTATCAGCCGGCGCCCGTCGAGGAGCAGGTGGTGTCGATCTTCCTCGGCACCGGTGGTCATCTCGATTCGGTGCCCGCTGAAGACGTGCACCGGTTCGAGACCGAATTCCTCGACCACATCCGGGGAGCCAACGACGGCATCCTGGCCGACATCAAGCAATCGCAGAAGCTCAGCGAAGAGACCGAGAACAAGTTGGTCAATGCGATCAACGAGTTCAAGAAGGGCTTCGCGGCGACCGGCGGGGGCTCGGTGGTGCCGGACGAGCACGTCGCGGCGCTCGACGCAGACGAAGTCGAGAAAGAAGCGGTGCAGGTGCACAAGCCCGCACCCCCGAAGCAGAAGAAGTAATCGAGGATGGCTGCCACACTTCGAGAACTGCGGGGTCGCATTCGCTCCGCCGGGTCGATCAAAAAGATCACCAAGGCTCAGGAAATGATTGCGACGTCGCGCATCGGCAAGGCGCAGGCCCGCTTGCGCGAGGCCCGGCCCTACACCGAAGAGATCACCCGCGTGCTCACCACGCTGGCGGCGGAGGCTGCCCTCGACCATCCGCTGCTGGTCGAAAAGTCCACGCCGAAACGAGTTGGCGTGCTGGTGGTTTCGTCCGATCGAGGACTCTGCGGTGCCTACAACTCCAACGCCTTCCGCAAGGCCGAAGAGCTGTTCTCGCGACTGCGGGAAGACGGCCGCACGCCGGTGCTCTACACGGTTGGACGGAAAGCTCAGGGCTACTTCAAGTTCCGCAACTGGGATATCAGCCAGTCATGGAGCGGGTTCTCGGAGCGGCCCAGCTACGAGAACGCGTCCGAGGTGGCCGAAACCCTGGTAAGCGCCTTCATGGCCGGTGCAGGTGACGACGAGGAATCTGCGGACGGGACCGGCGTCGACGAGCTGCACATCGTCTACACCGAGTTCAAATCGATGATGTCGCAGTCGGTGAGCGCGCACCGAATGGCCCCAATGGTGGTGGAATACGTCGAGGACGCCAACGAACCGCACACGCTGTACTCGTTCGAGCCCGACGCGACGACCCTGTTCGACGCGCTGCTGCCGCGGTATCTCGCCACTCGTATCTACACGGCACTGCTCGAGTCCGCCGCGTCCGAACTGGCCTCCCGCCAACGCGCGATGAAATCGGCCAGCGACAACGCCGACGACCTCATCAAGGTGCTCACGCTCGAGGCGAACCGCGAGCGGCAGGCCCAGATCACCCAGGAAATCAGCGAAATCGTCGGTGGCGCAAACGCGCTGGCCGACGCCCAATAGGCCCCATCAGGAAGCGAAGAGGATATGGCTGCTACCACCCAACAGGCTGAGAAGTCGGCGAACTCGAAGGGCGGCGACACCAACGGCCGCGTGGTGCGGATCACCGGACCCGTCGTCGACGTCGAGTTCCCCCGCGGCTCGGTACCCGGACTGTTCAACGCCCTGCACGCCGAGATCACCTACAAGGACTTGGCGAAGACGCTGACGCTCGAGGTCGCCCAGCATCTGGGTGACAACTTGGTCCGCGCGATCTCGATGCAACCGACTGACGGACTGGTCCGTGGCGTCGAGGTCACCGACACCGGAAAGGCGATCTCCGTCCCGGTCGGCGACGGCGTCAAGGGTCACGTGTTCAACGCGCTGGGCAACTGCCTGGACGAGCCGGGCTACGGAGAAGACTTCGAACACTGGGGTATTCACCGTAAGCCGCCGCCATTCGACGAGCTCGAACCGCGCACCGAGATGCTCGAGACCGGTCTGAAGGTCGTCGACCTGCTGACTCCCTACGTGCGTGGTGGAAAGATCGCGCTGTTCGGCGGTGCGGGTGTGGGTAAGACGGTTCTGATCCAAGAGATGATCAACCGTATCGCCCGAAACTTCGGTGGTACTTCGGTATTCGCCGGCGTCGGGGAGCGCACCCGTGAGGGCAATGACCTGTGGGTCGAACTTGCGGATGCGGATGTGCTCAAGGACACCGCACTGGTCTTCGGTCAGATGGACGAGCCGCCCGGCACCCGTATGCGGGTCGCCCTGTCGGCGTTGACGATGGCGGAGTACTTCCGCGACGAGCAGGGCCAAGACGTGCTGCTGTTCATCGACAACATCTTCCGGTTCACTCAGGCCGGTTCCGAGGTCTCGACACTGCTCGGCCGCATGCCGTCGGCCGTGGGCTACCAGCCCACGCTGGCCGACGAAATGGGTGAACTCCAGGAACGGATCACCTCGACCCGCGGTAAGTCGATCACCTCGATGCAGGCCGTTTATGTGCCCGCCGACGACTACACCGACCCGGCGCCGGCGACGACGTTCGCGCACTTGGACGCCACCACCGAGCTGTCGCGAAACGTGTTCTCCAAGGGCATCTTTCCGGCGGTGGACCCGCTGGCGTCCAGCTCGACCATCCTGGACCCGGCGATCGTCGGCGACGAGCACTACCGGGTTGCGCAGGAAGTGATTCGAATCCTGCAGCGCTACAAGGATCTTCAGGACATCATCGCGATTCTGGGTATCGACGAGCTGTCCGAAGAGGACAAGCAGCAAGTCAACCGCGCGCGCCGGATCGAGCGGTTCCTGTCGCAGAACATGATGGCCGCCGAGCAGTTCACCGGGCAGCCGGGCTCCACGGTTCCGCTGAAGGAAACCATCGAGGCGTTCGACAAGCTGGCCAAGGGCGATTTCGACCACATTCCTGAGCAGGCGTTCTTCCTCATCGGTGGCTTGGACGACCTTGCCAAGAAGGCCGAAAGCTTCGGCGCCAAGCTGTGATGTGTCGGTCCCGACGGCAGAGGTTGAGCGTGGAAGGGCAGGGGTGAGATGGCCGTGCTGAACGTGCAGATCGTCGCCGTCGACCGGAAGATCTGGTCGGGCGAGGCGACGTTCCTTTTCACGCGCACCACGGTGGGGGAGATCGGCATTATGCCCAACCACATTCCGTTGGTTGCCCAACTGGTCGACGACGCGATGGTTCGTGTCGAGCGTGAGGGCGAGCATGACCTTCGGGTTGCCATCGAAGGTGGCTTTTTGTCGGTCACCGAGGAGAGTGTCAGCATCCTTGCTGAGTCCGCGCAGTTTGAGTCGGAGATCGACGAGGCTGCGGCCAAACAGGATTCGCAGTCAGACGACCCGCGCATCGCTGCCCGGGGACGCGGAAGGCTGCGCGCTGTCGGCGCGCTTGACTGACGGACCGCTCCGATGAGCGCGCTCATGACCCTCATGGTCGTGCTTGTTGCTGTACTCGGACTCGCGGTCGTCGCCCTCAGCTACCGATTGTGGAAGCTGCGCCAGGGCGGCACGGCGGCAATCATGCGGGACATACCGGCGACGGGCGGCCACGGTTGGCGTCACGGCGTCATCCGCTACCGCGGGGGCGATGCCGCGTTCTATCGACTGTCGAGTGTGCGGCCATGGCCCGACCGGCAGCTGAATCGGCGTGGGGTCGAGGTGGTCGCGCGACGTGCACCGCGCGGCGACGAGTTCGACATCATGACCGACGAGATCATCGTGCTGGAGCTGCGCGATAGCGCGCAGGAGCGTAAAGCGGGCTACGAAATTGCCTTGGACCGAGGCGCTTTGACGGCGTTCCAATCTTGGCTGGAGTCGCGCCCGTCGCCCCGGGCGCGCCGTCGCAGCACATAGCGGTCACTTCTTTCGACCGCCGCCGGGTTGCCAGAGTACGTCGCCGTCGGGGTTGACCACCCGGCACAGAATAAATAGCAAGTCGGACAAGCGATTCAGATATTTCGCAGGAAGCGGACTGACGTCCGACGGGTGTTGTTCTATTGCACCCCAAGCTGAACGCTCAGCGCGCCGAGTCACCGTGCGAGCGACGTGCAACAGTGCTGACAGGGGCGAACCACCCGGCAGCACAAAGGATGTCAGCGGCGCCACGGTGGCGTTGAAATCGTCGCACCAGGTCTCGAGTCGGTCGATGTAGTCCTGTGTGATACGTAGCGGAGGATGCGCCGGGTTGTCGACGACCGGTGTCGACAGATCCGCGCCGGCATCGAACAGATCGTTCTGGATCTGTCGCAGCACCTCGGTAATCCGTTGGTCAGGAGCGCCCATCGCGATCGCCGCGCCGATCGCCGCGTTGGCCTCGTCGCAGTCGGCGTAGGCCACCAATCGCGGGTCATTTTTGGAAATCCGCGAGAAGTCGCTCAAACCCGTCGTCCCGTCGTCGCCGGTCCTGGTGTAGATGCGAGTCAGATGTACAGCCATGACCACGAACGTACCTAGCCGACTGACAGGGCGATACCGCTTCACTAAACTAGCTCGCGTGACCGAGCGTTTCGTGGTGACCGGTGGGAGTCGGTTGTCGGGCGAAGTCGCTGTCGGGGGAGCCAAAAACAGCGTTCTCAAGTTGATGGCGGCGGCGTTACTGGCCGAGGGCACCAGCACCATTACCAACTGCCCCGACATCCTGGACGTGCCATTGATGGCCGAGGTGTTGCGAGGACTGGGCGCCACTGTCGAGTTGGACGGTGCAACGGTTCGAATCACCTCGCCTGACGAACTCAAGTATGACGCAGACTTCGCTGCGGTGCGCCAGTTCCGCGCCTCGGTCTGCGTGCTCGGCCCGCTGGTGGGGCGCTGCAAGCGAGCCAAAGTCGCGTTGCCGGGTGGTGACGCGATCGGTTCCCGTCCGCTGGACATGCATCAGGCCGGTCTGCGGCAGCTCGGCGCTACCTGCAATATCGAGCACGGCTGCGTTGTGGCCCACGCAGATGCGTTGCACGGCGCGGAGATTCAGCTCGAGTTCCCTTCGGTCGGGGCCACCGAGAACATCTTGATGGCCGCAGTTCTGGCCGAGGGCGTGACGACCATTCACAACGCGGCCCGCGAGCCTGATGTCGTCGACCTGTGCACGATGTTGAACCAGATGGGTGCACACGTTGTGGGCGCCGGCTCTCCGACGATGACGATCACCGGCGTGCCGCGACTTTTTCCGACGGAGCATCGCGTGATCGGCGACCGAATCGTGGCCGCCACGTGGGGTATAGCCGCCGCGATGACCCGCGGCGACGTGACGGTGACCGGTGTCGATCCGGGGCATCTACAGGTTGTGCTGCACAAGCTCCACGACGCCGGCGCCACGGTCACCCAGACCGATGACAGCTTCCGGGTCACCCAGTACGAGCGGCCGCGGGCCATCAACGTCGCAACCTTGCCTTTTCCGGGTTTCCCGACGGATCTGCAGCCGATGGCGATTGCGCTGGCCTCGATCGCCGATGGCACATCGATGATCACCGAGAACGTTTTCGAGGCGCGGTTCCGGTTTGTCGAGGAGATGATCCGGCTGGGCGCCGACGCCCGCACCGACGGCCACCACGCCGTCGTGCGCGGTATCCCGCAATTGTCGAGTGCGCCAGTGTGGTCGTCGGACATCCGTGCTGGCGCGGGACTGGTGCTGGCGGGCCTGGTCGCAGATGGTGACACCGAGATCCACGACGTCTTTCACATCGATCGCGGCTACCCGCTGTTCGTGGAGAACCTGGCAGGTCTGGGCGCTGAAATCGAGAGGGTATAGTGAGCGGGCAAGTACTACGCACGCCTGCTGTTCGAGCGGCAGACAGTGCAGTTTGACGGCGCTTTTGCGATGAAGTACAGTAGCAGGGTTGCCCGAAAACGGGTGTTGTTTGAGAACTCAATAGTGTGTTTGGTGGTTTTGTTTTTGTTGTTGTTTTTTTGTCATGCCTCCTGTTTTTCCCGTTTGTGGGGGTGTGATGTTTTTTGATGCCAGTTTTGGTGTCTGTTTTGCTGTGATCGGATTTTTCTGATTCGGATTCTTCCGGGCTTTGGTTCGGGGTTTTTGTTTGGAGAGTTTGATCCTGGCTCAGGACGAACGCTGGCGGCGTGCTTAACACATGCAAGTCGAACGGTAAGGCCCTTCGGGGTACACGAGTGGCGAACGGGTGAGTAACACGTGAGTAACCTGCCCTTGACTCTGGGATAACATTTGGAAACAGATGCTAATACCGGATATGAACTCTTTGGACATCCATTGAGTTGTAAAGTTCCGGCGGTCAAGGATGGACTCGCGGCCTATCAGCTTGTTGGCGGGGTAACGGCCCACCAAGGCTTCGACGGGTAGCCGGCCTGAGAGGGCGACCGGCCACACTGGAACTGAGACACGGTCCAGACTCCTACGGGAGGCAGCAGTGGGGAATATTGCGCAATGGGCGAAAGCCTGACGCAGCAACGCCGCGTGCGGGATGACGGCCTTCGGGTTGTAAACCGCTTTCAGCAGGGACGAAGGGTTTCTGACGGTACCTGCAGAAGAAGCACCGGCTAACTACGTGCCAGCAGCCGCGGTGATACGTAGGGTGCGAGCGTTGTCCGGAATTATTGGGCGTAAAGAGCTTGTAGGCGGTTCGTTGCGTCGGAAGTGAAAACTCAGGGCTTAACCCTGAGCCTGCTTTCGATACGGGCGGACTTGAGGGATGTAGGGGAGAACGGAATTCCTGGTGGAGCGGTGGAATGCGCAGATATCAGGAGGAACACCAGTGGCGAAGGCGGTTCTCTGGACCTTTCCTGACGCTGAGAAGCGAAAGCGTGGGGAGCAAACAGGCTTAG